>DATKAT010000153.1:0-6644 GCA_035514675.1 Acidobacteriota bacterium
CCAGAGCTTCCCGTGCGCGGCTTCGTATTCCACCTCCAGGTCGGATATGGCCGTCGAGCAGCGCGGACACCAGTTGACCAGATAATCGCCTCGATATATGAGCCCTTCCTCGAACAATCGGACGAAGACCTCTCTGACGGCACGGGAAAGGCCTTCGTCCAGCGTAAAGCGAAGGCGGCTCCAATCGCAGGAACATCCTAGCGTCCGAATCTGTCCCAGAATCTTTTTCTCGGACCGCTCCTTCCACTTCCATACCAGCTCTTCGAACTTCTCGCGCCCGAGTTCGGTCCTGTGTCGCCCTTCCTCGGCCAGCCGTCTTTCCACCACGTTTTGAGTGGCGATTCCGGCATGATCGGTTCCCGGGAGCCATAGGACGGTGCACCCCATCATCCGCTTCCAGCGGCAGAGGATATCCTGCAGCGTGGAATTCAGGGCGTGGCCCATGTGCAGGGAGCCGGTAACATTGGGCGGCGGCATTACGATGGAATAGGTCTCGGCTTCGGAGGCGGAATCGGCACGAAACCATCCGCTTTCCTCCCACCAACGGTACAGACGGGATTCGACCTCGGCCGGCTCGTATGTCTTTGGAATCTGAATGCCCAATTCTTTTCTTCGCCTCGTCGGACCCGTCCGACTAATCTGTCTGCCTGACGGTCTGACCTGTCCGAATCGTTCGACTTTCCGACTCGTCGGCTGCGCCCGGATAAAGGAACGCACGTTCCAGCAGCCGGAATGTGGGCCGCGACTGTCGTAGGGTCAGCTCAAAAGGCGGAATCGCCGCCGACCCGTGCGTGGAAACGACTCTGTAGGAGGCTGCGGAGGGTATTTCGTCGCGTCTCGTCCGTTCGGATGCGAAGGCCGGGGAATCCTGCAGCAATTTCTGAACGAGCGTCACCAGTTTGGACGTTTCAAAGGGTTTGGTCAGGTGAGCGGTCGCGCCCGCTCTCTGAGCTCGAACGGAGTCGAAGGGTTCAAAGGTTCCTGCTAGAAGAACCACCGGAATCTCCTCGACATTGGGCAGCGTGCGGATCTCGCGACAAAGATCGTAACCGTCCATCATCGGGAGAAAAACGTCGGCCAGGACCACGTCGGAGCCGTTCTTTCGAATCCAGTCCAGCGCCGAAACGCCGTCGCTGAAGCAAGTGATTTCCAGAGGCTCGTCCAGGAAGGACAGTTGAACGATTTTCTGAATCGTCTGACTGTCGTCCGCCAGAATCAGTCGCGCCATTCGGAGGGCCCCATTCATTGATCTCGGTTCGACTCGTCGATTGGCGGGAGTTCGGAATCGCCGCCGCGGCGCTCGTCGGCTCGCCTGCGCGCGATTTCGTAGATATCGGGTCTTCCGGCAAAGACCTGCCAGACGCTCCGAATGGGATCGAAGACCGAAAAGCTCTCGTCTCTGCGATTCGCCTCGTTCAGGGCGGCCCTCTGTTCGTCGACCGGCGGAATGTCCTTTTCCAAAAGAATCAGTTTTTCGGTCGCGCTGCCGTAATACTGGCTGAAAGGATACTCGGCAGCCAACTGAGCGTAGTAGACCGAGGCCTCTTCGACTCTTCCGATTTCCTCCAGGGATCGCCCCAGTCGATACAGCGTTTGATCCTT
Source organism: Acidobacteriota bacterium (assembly GCA_035514675.1). Taxonomy (GTDB): domain Bacteria; phylum Acidobacteriota; class UBA6911; order RPQK01; family JAPXNP01; genus DATKAT01. Next base: position 1,603 of record DATKAT010000153.1, read on the forward strand.
CATGCTGAAGGTGGGGAAGTCCTCCAGGACCCCCTTGTAGCGAAACTCGGCCGCCACGTACGAACTCCGCTGGTAGTAGAACTCTGCGACCTCGTGCTCTCCGCGGGCCAGAGTTTCGTTCACTTCCCACAGGACCTCCTCGGCATAGGGGGCCAGTTCGCTGTCCGGGAAATTGCGAAGAAAGCGCTCCAGCTCGTTTTTGGCCTTGCGCGCGTAGGTGGGGTCGCGGTCGTGAGGCTTCATCAGACGGACGTTGATGGCGGCGATCTTCAATTGGGCGTCGTCGGCCATCTCATGGGTTGGGTAGAAGATGAGAAAGTCCTTGTATTGGGCTTCGGCCTGAAGAAGGCTCTCGGTTCCGCCCTCCGCATAGTAGGAGTCCGCCATCGCCAGAAAGGAAGCCGGCGTGTACTCGCTGTCCGGATAAGTGTTGATCAGGGTCTGGAAGGAAAGGCGAGCCTTGATGTACTGGTTCTTTCTAAGGAACTCCATCCCGTTTTCAAACAGAGTCGTATCCGGGGCCACGGCGTCGTCCTGAAGCCCCGCGCTTTTCTGTCCGCCGCAGGCTGCGAGAATGACGATTGCGAGGCAAATCAGCAGTAGTTGATTGAATCTTTTCATGGCGCTTTTAAACTTGCATCCTGTCGCTGACGGCTCCCTTCCAGCGCGGCAGCCGACATCCTTCGATAGGTGGAGGCTGGATCCGCGGTTCCAAAGAGGGCGGATCCGGACACGAGAATTTCGGCACCGGCTCGAACCGCATCAGCAACGTTTTCCAGATCGATTCCTCCGTCGATTTCAACGGTCGCCTCGACGGATTTCGCTTCCATCAGTTTTCTCAAAGCCCTTATTTTAGCAAAACTCGTCGGGATCAACTGCTGCCCACTGAATCCAGGATTTACCGACATGATCAGAACCAGGTCGCAGCAGGGTAGAATTTCCTCCAGCAACCCAATGGGGGAATGCGGGTTGAGGGCCACCCCCGCCCGGGCGCCGTTCTTTCGAATCTCTTCCAAAACCCGGTGAAGATGTCGAACCGCCTCGATATGTACGGTCACCCAGTCGGCGCCCGCGCATGCGTAATCGAAAGCCCTCTCATCGGGATTGGAAATCATCAGGTGAACGTCCAGCTGCAGACGCGTTTCCTTGCGGATGGCCTCCAGTACGGGAAGTCCGATCGTTAGATTCGGAACGAAGTGGCCGTCCATGACGTCGATGTGCAGGATTTCGGCGCCGGCATCCTCCATGGCCTTGATGTCGCGGGCAAGGTGCGCGAAGTCGGCGGACAACAGAGAGGGAGCGACCCTGGCCCGCATTTCTCAGATGCCTCCTGCTGCGATTCCGGATAAGGGCACGTTTACGGCGTCGCCGCTCCTGGGCGCGCTCCGTGTACCGCCTGAGTGCGCCTGCGCGGAAATTCGTCGCCCGCCTTCTCCCCACGGCACTCTACGGCGTCTCGCTACGGATGGCTGAGGGAAATGCAGAGCAGGAGTCATCGAGCCACCTCCAGGTGCACGGCTTCATCCTCGCGCAGCGCGTAGCCGGCCTCGGGAAACTGGCGAAGAACGGCGCCTCGCGCCGCGCCCAGCTGACTGCGATACTGAATCCGATCCACCTCGAATCCGCTGCTGTTGAACAATGCAATCACGCGATTCAGATTTTCCCCTTCCAGATCCGGCATTACGAATTGGCGCGGACGGGAGCGGTTGACCAGCACATCGATGCTGTTTCCCACGTTTTCAGTGGAGTCCGGCAGGGGAAACTGACTGATGATCCGATCATCCCCTAAACCCGGAATATCGATCTCGCTGACTTTGCCCAGTTCATAGCCGTTCTGTTCGACCATCAGTCGGGCGGCTCGCAGGGAAACATTGATCAAACCCGGAACGGGGTTGATCCGCTGGCCCAGACTCACGACGACCTGCACGTCGCGTTTCGGCCGGATTTCGACGCCGGCTCCCGGAAGCTGCGAAATAATGGCTCCCTCCGGGACGTTCGGGTCGTATCGCTGCCCGCTCACCACCAGGTTCACGTCGAGGCTCTGGGAAAGTGGGACGGCGTCGGTCAGGGCCATGCCGATCAGAGGAGGCACCTGAACCACTTTTCCCCGCACTGCCATCTTCATGCCCAAAATGGAGCTGAAAATGAACGCAGCAAAGAGGATGCCGGCCATCAGGACGATCTTTCCCATAGTGTAGAAGCGTCCCTGGCCGAGAAGATTTCCCTTTTTGTCCGATCCCTGTTGTTTCATCATCGATTGGGCAATGACTGCCAGTGTAACGATTCGGGGTGTCTCCGGGGTTGATCGCTCTCACGGATAATGTACCACAGGACCCGCGACTTTCGCGCCGTTTCCGTCAGGGGCGATGTCGTCGCTACAGGGGTGGCGGTCCGTTGGCCTGCAATTCGGGATAGGTTAGGTGCCGCGGCGTACGTTGGTTGTCCTGCAGAAACCGGGTGGATTGGTTCCAGAAGGCCCTGACTGAGCCAAATCGTCTGCCGGTCGAATTGCTTCATTGATGACAGCTTCCAGCTTTGGATCATCAAGGCCGCTCGGGCGAATACCGGAAATCAGATCGGCGAATGACTGCTCTCGATGGCATTCCGGAAATCCCCGCAACCTGCAGGTTGGAAAAGGCGAGGGGGCCTACCCCAAAATCGCCCAATTTTACCTCCGGGTTTCACCTCTTTTTCGCCGCAGAACTGATCTTTTCCCGCACATCCGGCATCTGTATTCGTGTGGAGAGTCGCTTATGAAGAAAAGAGCGTCACTTATATTTATTTGCTTCAGTTTGTTAGCGAGCGCTACAGGCTTCTCGGCGTCTTCAGACGAATCCGAGGAAGCTTTGGCGCGTAAATCGACTTCCGCTCTATTGCGCGAAGCGGATCGTGAAATCAAAGCCGCACGGAAGGCGGCCAAGCAAGGCCGTATGACGGAGGCACCGCCGGCGCTGGACCGCTATTCGCGGCGAATGGAGATTGTAAATCGCCGCATTGATCAGGATCCTGCCGTAGTTTCGCAAGAACCGGACGTGATCAGGAATGTGGGGCGAGCCACGTCTCGCCACACCCGTATTCTGGAGGAATTGCTTCTGGACGCCCCCGACCCGGCCCGTCCAGGTCTGATGCGTGCCCTGGAAGCGTCCCGGACCGGCCACCGGAGGGCTTCGGACAATCTCGAACGGGCGCGCCCGTCGCAAAGAGGACCCGCCGGAGTTCGGCCCGGCCAGAGGCGCGGGCCTCCTGAGCTTTCCGGACCCTCCTCCGGGGCCGGGAGAGGGTCCGGTCCAGGTCCCAGGGAACGAAGACCTCGAGGCGGCCCCCCTCCATTCTAATTCGACTTGGGTCGGAGGCCTTCAGCCGATTTGACGGATTCCGCGCGAATCCCGCCGCTACAAGCTTTTTCTGTCGCTAGCCCGGGTTTTGCGCGCGGGTCCGTCGCGAGGCGTCGCTCTCCAACGCCGCAGCAGGAGCTGCACGGGAGATGCGAACTAAAGAGCGGCAACGCAGCAGGCGCGCCGCTCTCGGGCGCCGCAGCGGGACCCGCGCGGCGACCTGTCAGCATCGACGAATCCGGGCCGCGAAGAAGGAGTCGTCGGGGGAGTTCGGATAGCTGCGAAAGAAGCTCCCTTCCAAGCGGGCCGCGGGCGTTTCGGAGAAAAAGCGTGCGACAACCTGTTCGTTCTCCTGAGGCATCGTGGAGCAGGTGGAGTAAATCAGCGTTCCTTCTTTGCGCAGCAGTCGAAACCCTTCTCGGAGAATCGCTCCCTGAAGCCGCTGAAAACGCGTCAGCTGCGACGGCTCGAAAGTCCATCGGATGTCGGGATTTCTCCGAATCGTTCCCAAGCCTGAGCAGGGGACGTCCAGCAGGATGGAGTCGAACCGGGCGGTCACCGGCAGGGTTCGGGAGGCGTCGGCCTGAACGAGTTGGAGGTTGGGAATCCCATACAGTTCCGCTCTGGCGCCCATTTCCATCAAGCGACCGAAGTCGGCGTCTGCGCATACGATGGGCTGACGGTCCTTATTGCGGGACGCCAGGATGAAAGACTTTCCGCCCGGAGCGGCGCAGAGATCGGCAACCTGGCCGCCGCTTTCGACCGGAACCATCCGGGCGACTTTCTGGCTCGACGGGTCCATAAAGAAACAGGCGCCGGTTTTATACAACTGGTGAAGGACGAAGCTGGGTGAATCCACGCGAACGCAGCCTTCCAGTTCGGGGCGCTCTGAAAATGAAATTACCTCCTCGCCGAGCCTGACCAGAAAGGACTCTCGATCGATTCGGAACGGGTTGATCCAGAGCCAGGGCTCCGGGGGTTGGTTATTCCTTTCCATCATCCGGTTTGCCGCCTTTCGGCCGAATTGGTCCCAGTAGGCTGCCACCAGCCACTCCGGATGACTCCAGCGGACGGCTGCCTCCCGGACGGTGTCGCCGGCGGGCACAGAGGGGCGCTCCCGACTGAAGCTTCGCAGCACCGCGTTGACGAACCCCGCCGCCGAGCTCTTGCGGAAAGCCGGGCACAGGTCCACCGCCTCGCTGACGACTGCGTGGGCCGGTACCCGCATCCAGGCGAGCTGGTAAAGACTGATTCTCAGGATCCATGCAATGGCCGCATCGATCCGATCAATCGACCGGTCCGAAAGACGTTCGATGAAGAAATCCAGCGTCTTCAGGCGGCGCAGCGTCCCGTAAACCAATTCCGTAGTAAACCTGCGGTTCTTCGGCTGGAGGCTTCGAAAGGCCTTTCCTTGAAACTCCTTCTCCAGGGTGGACCTGCGCTGGAATACTCGGGACAGGATCCGGACGGCTATTAGACGGTGAGATGATTGAGCCATGGGGCTGACCTAGCCTGAGAATCTTTCGCCGGACCGCAATTGAGCTCCATTTGCAAAATCCCAGGCGTCAACCCGGTTGCGATTTGGGAGCTGAAATTCAATTAGCTCAAGCTGTTCGCCTTCCGCGCAGGAAACGGTTACAGCCGCCGGTTCGACGGCGGCGATCGTCCCGGGCTTCAGGCCGGAGTCTTCTTTCGCGGCATTGGGCA
>DATKAT010000154.1:0-11828 GCA_035514675.1 Acidobacteriota bacterium
TTCCAGCGACGCGGATTCGAGGCTCGGCTGCTGGAGACGGACGGCAATCCCCTCGTGTTTGCGGAGTTGGATGCGGGGGCCGACACGACGGTTCTGCTGTATTGCCACTACGACGGCCAGCCTGTGGACCCCTCCCGATGGGATCAGAAAAGTCCCTGGCAGCCCGTAATGCGGAGCGGCCGCGTCGAAGACGGAGCGCCCGAAATCGAAGGATTTCTCGATCTGGATGAATTCGGGCGGGACTGGAGGCTTTACGCGCGGACCGCATCCGACGACACTTCTCCGATTATCGGAATCCTGGCGGCCCTGGACGCCTTGAGAGCGGCCGGACGAGCGCCGGCCGTCAACTTGAAGGTCGTTCTGGACGGCGAGGAGGAAGACGGCTCTCCCAGTCTGGTTCCCGCGATCGCCCGCTACCGGGAACACTTGACATCCGATCTGATGCTGATCCTGGACGGGCCGATCCATCCGTCGAATTTGCCAACGGTGGTCTTCGGCGCCCGCGGCATTCAGACCGTACAACTGACGGTTTATGGCCCGCGCTTTCCCCTGCACAGCGGACACTACGGCAACTGGACGCCGAACCCGGCCCAGTTGTTGGCCCGATTGCTGGGTTCGATGAAGGACGAGAGCGGAAGAGTCTTAATCGAAGGCTTCTACGACGGAGTCGAGTTCAGCGAACGGGATCGGGAGATCATGGCCGCCGTCCCCGACGACGAAGAGGGCCTGCTCCGGCTTTTCGGAATCGCCGGGTCCGATGCGGTCGGATCCTCTCTTCAGGAAGCGCGAAACCACCCCTCCTTGAACGTTCGCGGCCTTTCCAGCGCCTGGGTTGGCGCCGACGCCCGCACCGTCGTCCCCTCCGAAGCGGTCGCCGAAATCGACATGCGTCTGGTTCCGGAAACTCTTTCGGCCGACCTGCTGGAGAAGCTAATTACGCACATTCGAGCTCAAGGCTGGCATGTCATCGAAAGGGCGCCGAGCGAGCGGGAGCGGGCGCAATTTCGCAAGCTGGTCCGGGTCCACGCCCGCCCCGCCACCGAGGCCTACCGGACCCCGCTGGACGACGCCCTTGCGGCTCGATTCATCGAACGCCTCCGAAAGGTCACGAACCAACAGCCGATTCTGATCCGAACCAGCGGAGGGACGGTCCCCATCAGCCCCTTTATCGAAGCGCTCGGCTTCCCCGCCCTCTCGCTTCCCATCGTCAACTTCGACAACAACCAGCACAGCCCGAATGAGAACGTCCGGATGGGCCACTTTTTCGATGGCATCGTCTCCATCGCCGCTGCCCTGACTATGTAGGCAAAGCAGGCTCCGGGCTTCCCTCCGATTCGGCGCGCTGCCGTTTCAGATGGGCTGTCACCAGACGGATCGGCAGGTAGTCGATCCGCGAATCCAGGCGTTCGTAAATCGGTTTGAGCCGGTCCATCCCCGTTTCTTTGGCGGCTTCCGCAATCAGATCGTAAGTTTGAGCGTCCACCCAGGGAGCGGGGTGCTCGATCCGGCCCTGCTCGATCATTTCGGTCAAGTAGGCTTCAACCGTCCTGACCGTCCGATTCGTCGCCCTGGCGACCGCTTCGATGTTCTCTCCGCGGGCCAACAGGCTTTGGGCCCGGCTCTTCGGACTTTCTCGCGCCGGCATCGGCCGCCGCCTGAAGGGCAGCTCAGGCTCCGGACCCGGGAGTTGGAACTCGCCCTCGTTCCGGATTTCTCCGGAATGCCGCGCGATCTCCTCAAGCAGCCGTTTTCCAAACCGCTGAATGCGGTGCTCGCCGATCCCGTAGACACCGCTCAGACCGGCCTCGGTCCGAGGCGCCTTGAAAACCAGGTCGCGCAGCGTGGCGTCGCTGAACACCACATACGCCGGCACATCCTCTTCCGCGGCGATCTTCAGGCGCAACTCGCGCAATCTCTGATACAGATCCATCCGGGAGGGGGGGATCTCCTCGGCGGCGCCGCGGGCGGCCGTCGGCCTTCCCGCGCTGGGATCCTTCAGTTTGACGTTGCGGATTCCCTTCAGGACTTCGGCCGAATCGGGGGTCAGTTTCAAAACGGGGCGCTCCGCGCCTTCGCGCCTGAGCAAGCTCTGGTCCACCAGTTGATAGATCAGATTCTCGATGAGTTTTTTGGGATATTCGGAAAGAATCCCGAACGTGGTGAGCCGGCGATGGCCGAACCGGCGAATTCGGGCGGTGTCGGCGCCCCGGAGGACGTCGGCCGCATAGCCCACGCCGAATCCCTGCCGCAGGTGGTAGACGCAGGAGAGAATTTTTTGGGCCGCGGCGGTCGAATCGCTCAAAACCTCCACCTCGTCCAGGCAGACGTCGCAGGCGCCGCAGTCGTCTTTGGGGTATTGCTGGCCGAAATACCGGCTCAGCCTCCGGTGACGGCACTCGACGGCCGAGCAAAAGGCCGTCATGTCTTTCAGCAGCGTCAACGCTGCCTGCAGAGCCGCTCCCCCTCCCTCGAAGGAATGCTTCAGAAGCCGCTCCCAGCGGATGGCGTCGGAATAGGAATAGAGCAGCACGCATTCGGCTGGAAGCCCGTCCCGTCCGGCCCTTCCGGTCTCCTGCTGATACTGCTCCACCGATCTCGGAAGGGAGGCGTGGACGACGCATCGCACGTTGCTTCGGTCGATCCCCATCCCGAAAGCCACCGTGGCTACGACGACCTGCGCCTTTTCCCTCGAGAAAGCTTCCTGCGCGGCCGCCCTCTTGCCGGCTGGAAGGCCGGCGTGATAAGGTCTGGCGTCGATTCCGCGGCTCAGGAGGTATGCGGCCAGCGTTTCCGTTTCGACTCGGCTCAAGCAATAGACCAGCGCTCCTTCGCCTCCGTGTCGCCGAACGATCTTCTCCACCTGTTGCCTGCTCCCCATCTTGGGAAGAATGCGATAGGTCAGATTCGGCCGGTCGAAGACTCCCACCAGCTCCGCCGGATCCCGCAGGCGAAGCAGTTCGACGATGTCCTGCCGAACTCGAGGCGTAGCGGTCGCGGTGAAAGCGTGAACCGCAGCCTCCGGAAACGTCTCCTTGAGGGAACGAAGCCGGCGGTAGTCCTTGCGGAAATCATGACCCCAGTGGCTGATGCAATGGGCTTCGTCGATGGAAAAGGATTGCACATCCAGATCTTTTGCCAGCGACTGGAACCACTCCGTCTGCACACGTTCCGGTGAAACGAACAGCAGGCGGAGGGAACCGAGTCGGGCATCGTCAACGATGCGGCGCCTCTCCTGTGGAGAAAGAGCGCTGTGAATCGCGCCGGCCGGGTATCCGCTTAAACGCAGCCCGTCGACCTGATCCTTCATCAGCGAAATCAAAGGGGAGATCACGACCGCGAGACGCCCGGTCAGCAGCGGCGGGACCTGGTAGCAAAGAGACTTCCCTCCTCCGGTGGGCAGAACCACCAGCGAGTCGCGATGATGGAGCGAAGCCTCGATCGCCTCCAGCTGCAAAGGACGAAGATCCCGGTATCCCCAGACCTCCTGCACCTTCTCCAGAATCCTCTGCCGCGATGTCTGCATGAGCTGTATCCCCCAACAGTGTACTCAACGGGACTGCCGGCGCTCCAGGCGCGGCGCGACGCTCGCGCCGCCTTGCCTGCCCGCGTCCCGATTAGGAATAACGTTCGGAGGCCGCCTTTGGGCGAAGCTTTCGCAGATTTCTTCGCGGCGATCGCGTTCTTTTTCCGTCCGGCGACGACTGTCCGGAACGCTTCGCTGGGGAGCTTCCGGCAATCTGAAACGAAAGCCGGACTTGGAATCGACGGCCGTAGACGGCCGTGAGGGATCTGCAGTTCGCCTCCACTTTTCATTTGCAGCGCGGCGGCTTACTATTTGGGGCATGCAGGCTACGATTCACTGCATCGCGAGAGTGCGGAAGCGCGTCGTCCGAGGCTTTTCGAATCGACGGTTTCGGATCCTTGGAGCCGTGCTGCTGTTTACCGCTATCCTCTCCATTGGCTATGGGGCAACGCGTCCTCCCGATGCCTACACTGCGGATCGGGACTTCTTTTTATTTTCGGTCTGGTACAGCGGAGGAACCGCGCGGGCGCCGATGCTGGAAGCGGTCGACGAAGGGAGCCGCGAACGATGGCGGGCGGACCTGGAACAGATCCGGGATCTGGGATTCAACACGGTGCGGACATGGGTGGAATGGACCGCCGTCGAGCGCCGTGCCGGCGAGTATCGGTTCGAGAACCTGGATCTTCTGGGGGAGTTGACGCGCGAGCTGGGCCTGCGGCTGTTCATTCAGGTTTACGTCGACTCGGCGCCGGACTGGGTGGGTCGCGAGTTTGAGGGCGCTGAGTTCGTTGCCCAAAATGACGCGGCCATCCCTTCCCAGGCGGCTCCCGGATATTGCTTCGATCATCCGGGCGTGCAGGCCAAGATATTGGATTTTTACCGGGAGGCCGCCAAGGCTGCATCGAAGTTCCCCAACTTCGTCGGCTGGGACCTGTGGAGCGAGCCGCACATCATCAACTGGGCGATCATCGACTACATCCCGAATGCGACGTTTTGCTACTGCTCGCACACGCAGGCCCGCTTCCGCAGATGGCTTCAGGACAAGTACGGAGATCTCGAATCGCTGAACCGGGCCTGGTATCGGACTTTCTCAGAATGGGATCAGGTGGAGGCCCCTCGGTTCGGAACGATTCTCTCCTACACGGACTTCATCGACTGGCGGCGGTTCATTCAGCAGAAACTGGCAGAGGATTTGCTTCTGCGAGCTGAAGCCGTCCGCTCGGTCGATTCCTCCCGCGTGGTAACCAGCCACGCGGCGGTGCCTGCCCTGGTGACGTCTCCGCTGATGGGGGTGGGCGCCCCGGACGACTGGCTGATGGCCGAGGCGGTCGACTACTGGGGAACCTCGGCCTATCCGAAGCATTCTTTTCCGGAGCGGCACTGGAGCCCGCTGACCTTTTCGTCGCTTGCGGATTTCGCCCGCTCTTCGGGGCGCCTCAACGACGGATTCTTCGTCGGCGAGCTGCAGGCGGGAAGGGGAATTCGGGGCACGGTTGTGGGGAACCCCGTCACGGCGCGCGACCAGAAGTTCTGGACTCTCGGGCTGCTGTCCCGCGGCGCGCGAGCCATCAACATCTACGCGTACTATCCGATGAGCAGCGGCTATGAAGCGGGCGGATACGGGCTCATCGAACTGGACGGCGAGCTGACGGAAAGAAGCCGTCGCCTGGGCGATCTGGCCAGAATGGTTTCCAATCGAGCCCGGCTGTTCAAGGAGGCCACGCCGCAGCGAGCCGAGGTGGCGCTCATTTACAATCCGCTGGCCTATATGGTCGGCGGAGAGCAGCACCTGGCGCCGGCCGGAGTAGTGCGGGAATCGCTGGTCGGCTACTACCACTACTTCTGGAAGAACAACATACCGGTCGACTTCGTTCACCTGAACGAGGTCAGCGCGGGCGGCCTGTCCGCCTATCGCTTCGCAATTCTGCCGTACCCTCTGATGCTGACAGCCGAATCGGCTCGCCAGCTGGCGGCGTTCGTGCGTGACGGCGGCGCGCTGCTGGCCGAGGCCCGTGCGGGATGGAACGACGATCGCGGCTTCTCGCAGCACGTGATTCCCGGATTCGGCCTGCACGAGGTGTTCGGCGTTCGAGAGACCTCGCTGCGAATGGTCGATGAGGTCGAATTGACCGTCGACTTGCAGGCCGCTCCGCTGCCGGGCAGAGGGATCCAGGCTGCATGGGATGTGCAGTCGGACTCGGCGCAAGTCCTGGCCCGGTTCCCGGACGGGACGTCTGCCGTAACCCGCAATTCTTACGGCCAAGGAACCGCCGTCGCCGTTGGAACCTTTCTTGGATTGGCGGCAGCTCGGGAGCTCCCCGCAGGGTTCGAACGGTTTCTGGCTGCGCTGGTCCGCGATCTGGGAATCCGACCCGCGGCGCCCGCCTCCAGCAACGGCGATTCCTGGGTGGAGACGCGCCGACTGGAAACCGAGGGCGGCGAACTGCTCTTTCTCTTTCACCACGGATCGGAGCCCGTCCGTCTCGCACTCCCCTTCCCCGCAGCCATCGATCTGGAAACCGATCTGCCCGTCGACCTCGGGCAACTCGAACTTTCGCCCGGAGAATGCCGGGTGTTCCTTGCGCCGCGCTAGCCCGCATTTCTCACACGGCTCCGTCGCGAGGCGGCGGAAAGCGGCTCGGGTACAAGGCGCGCGACGAAGGCCCGCGCAGTCGTACTCGTGCAGTACGTCGAGCAGGCCGAGGAGCGGCAACGCAGGTTACGCGCCGCTCTCCGCCGCCGCAGCAGGAGGTGTGTGAGAAATGCGGGCTAGTGTCCTGAGTCAGAAGTTCGTCGTCACAAAAAGGGCGGCGACGCGCCGGCCTGGCAAGGCGCGAGGAGCAAGCATATCGGGAATATGCGCGTGACGATCAACGCAGCCCGGCGGGATGCAGCGCCGCCCGACTGTAGACGAACTTCTGACACAGGACACTAGACCTTTGCCGGCAGGCGGGGCGGATAGGTCCCACCGCCGTGACGACGCGCGTTTTCGGCTTCGGTGAAATCGAAAAGGCGTTCCGAATGATGGAAGGCAAAGAGGACCGGATGATCGAGCCGCCGATCGAATTCCAACAGCCGGCGCTCCGCGCTTCCCGCTGATGCGGAGCGGCCTCGTCCGGCTTGCAGGCAAATGTGGAATAATCATCCCGTCGCGGTCGGTATGCCATTCTGCACGGATTTGAAAGCTATGCCGGATCAGACACGGGGGGCGACCCCTGACGATTCACTGCGAGTGAAGACCGGCCTGGAGCGGGCGTTGACTGCGGAGGTCCGCCAGCTTCGCGAAGGGCGGGTCGGCTTGATCTCCCATCCCGCCTCGGTCGACGCTCAACTGCGCCACGCCGTCGACGTGCTTGCCGATCATCCGGACATCGAACTTACGGCGATCTTCGGTCCGCAGCACGGCGCGCGGGGGGAGACCCAGGACAACATGATCGAATGGACCGATTACCGGGACCCAGCCACCGGCCTGCCCGTCTTCAGCCTCTACGGCGAACACCGCAAACCGACGGCGGAAATGCTGGCCGAAGTGGACCTGCTGGCATTCGACCTGCAGGACGTGGGCGCACGCTACTACACATTCATTCACACCATGGCCCTGGCGATGGAAGCCTGCCGGGAAAACGACAAGCGGATGCTGATTCTGGATCGTCCGAATCCGATCGGAGGAACGGCGATTGAAGGGCACGTGCTGGATCCAGACTTCCGTTCCTTTGTGGGCCTGCATCCATTGGCCATCCGGCACGGGATGACTGCGGGAGAGATCGCGCTGTATCTGAATCGGGAGTTTCGAATCGGCTGCCGGCTCGAGGTGGCGCCGATGGAGGGCTGGCGCCGGGAACAGTACTTCAATGAGACCGGACTTCCCTGGGTCCTTCCCTCCCCCAACATCCCGACCCTGGAGACGGCCGTCGTCTATCCCGGACTCTGTCTGCTGGAGGGCACGAATGTTTCCGAAGGCCGCGGCACCACTCGGCCCTTCGAGATCAGCGGGGCGCCCTGGGCGGATCCTCGTAGGCTGGTCGAGATTCTGGATCGCTTCCGGCTTCCCGGAGTTCGATTTCGGCCTCTGCACTTCGTCCCAACCTTTCACAAGTGGGCCGGCGAAATGATTGGAGGAGTGCAAATTCACGTCCACGACCGCAGGTCGTTCGAACCTTTCCGAACCGGAATCGCCCTCGTGATGGCATATCGCGAACTGGGCGGCGACGCCTTCCGGTTTAACGATCCGCCCTACGAATACGAATACGAACTGCTCCCCTTCGACATCCTGTGCGGAACCGACCGCGTGCGGCGAGGGATCGAAGGCGGATCGACGCTGGACGATATCGCCGCAGGCTGGAGAAAGGAGCTGGAGGAATTCGCCCTGGTTCGCCGGAAATACTTGTTGTATGAATGAAGTCTGAACGTGGACGGATCGCGGCCCGCTCGGTTCCGGCGGATTGCGATTTGCCGGACGAGCGGCCGCATAGAGACGAAAGTAGGCCTTGCCGATGCCGAAGGAAATTGAAATCAAAGTCGAGCTGACGAAGGACGAAGTCCCGGCTTTTTTGGAGGGCCTGCGCGAAATGGGGGTCCGAGAAAAAGGAGGCCCATACGTCGAAAAAAACATTCTGTTTGATTTTCCCGACCGCCGCCTCACCCGCAAGGAGCAGGCCTTAAGGCTGCGGACTTATCGGCGAGGGATTACGATCACTTTCAAGGGCAAGCCGGAGGATGATGAGCGTCTGAAGATCAGGGAAGAGGTGGAGACGCGGGTTGAAAGCTTTGAACTCGCCCGGGAGATTCTGCGGAGACTTGGTCTGGAACCCGTGTTCGAGTACGTGAAAGAGCGCCAGATATGGATCTGGGACACCGGCGAGTCGTTACTTGAAATCAGCCTGGACTTCACGCCGGCGGGAATCTTCGTCGAGCTGGAGGGCCCTCCGGCATTGATCGAGCAGATGGCCGGCAGGCTTGACTGGACTTCGCGCCCCTGGCTGCGCAAGAGTTATCCGCAAATCTACCGGGAGCGGGGCGTCGGGCTGCTGTGAAGGGAATGGTACTGGCGGCCGGCGCCGGCTCCCGGCTGCATCCCCTGACGGCTATTCGAGCAAAGCCGGCCGTCCCCTTTCTGAATCGCCCCCTGCTGCAATTCGGCCTGGAGCTGCTGGCGCAAGGAGGGGTTCGCGAAGCGGCGATCAACCTCCATCACCTTCCCGAATCAGTGCGCGCGGCGGCGGAAAACTCGCCCCTCCCAGTGAGATTCTTCGAAGAGCCTCAGCTCTTGGGCACCGGGGGAGGCGTCTGGAACGCGCGTCATTTCCTACGAGGCGCCGCCTTCGTGGTGGCGAACGGAAAGATCTACTTCGAGCAGGACCTGCAAGAAGTCCTCCGGGCTCACTGCAAGCGCGGGGCCCTGGCCACTCTGGTTGTCGTCCCCCCGCGCCCGCAGGATCCGTTTTACCCGGTGCTGGCCGATTTGAGCGGAAGGATCCGGGCGTTTGCGCGCACCCGCGCGGTTCCGGCCGATTCCGACCTGAAGCCCTATGTCTTCACAGGAATCCACGTCCTGGAGCCTGAAATTCTGCAGCACTTTCCCGCAGGGCCTTCCGACATCGTGAAGGACGTGTACGAAAAGCTGCTGACCCGCGGCGCCCCGCTGGACGTTTTTGTCAGCGGCGCATTCTGGTGCGAATGCAGCACCCCCCGCAGATACCTCGAGAATTCCCTTGAGGCGCTGCGCAGAAGAGGTCTGAAGAATCTGACCTCGAATGCCTCCGAAGGCGTTCTCATCGAGTCGGTCTGCGGCCTCGGAACGAGCGTTCCGGCCGACTCGCTGCTGGAAAGGTGCGTGGTGTGGGAAAATGTGCGCGTTCCGGGTCGTGCGACCTTCCGAAACGCCGTCATCGCGGCGGACCCGAGCGGTCTGGCCCCGGGCGCCGAGATCAGGGACTGCGTTGTGACACCCAGAATGGATACACTGTTGGAGGCGGCTCGCGCCGGCAACGCCGCCATCGAGCGAGAATGCATCGTGTGGCCTCTTTGAAACCGAAGAATTCAACTATGTACGAAGGCGACTTTCCTCCGATACAGCAGCGTTTGATGGAGTTCATTCGCCGCCGTTTCCAACCGGGCTACAATCACTACAACGTCAGCAAGCTGGTGGGCGACGCCTCCTCTCGACAGTACTATCGGTATGTTACCGATTCAGGGGCGCGCTATATCCTGGCCGCTTACCCGGAGCCCTTTGATCCGGACCGCTTCCCTTTCGGTCAAGTCTACGAACTGCTTCGCCTCATCGGCGTTCCAGTGCCGAAAATTCACGAAATCGACGGGCCGCTGGGAATCGTGCTGCAGCAGGACCTGGGCAACGTCTCGCTGCAAAAGAAACTCATGGCGGCCGCGCCGCCGGCGCGCATTCTACTGCTGCGCGAAGCGATGGACCACCTGGTGCGCATCCAGTCCGAAGGGAGTTCCCGGTTCTCCCCGTCCTGCGAAGGATTTCACCTGGCCTTCGACGAAAAAAAGCTGACCTGGGAGCTGCGCTTCTTCCGGCGGTTTTACCTGGAGAAATATCGAGGGAGACCCGCCGGCGCCGAGGACGAGATGGACGCCGAATTCGTGCGCATTGCGC
Source organism: Acidobacteriota bacterium (assembly GCA_035514675.1). GTDB lineage: Bacteria > Acidobacteriota > UBA6911 > RPQK01 > JAPXNP01 > DATKAT01. Next base: position 10,140 of record DATKAT010000154.1, read on the forward strand.
GGGAGCTGGCCGCCTACCCCCGCGTTCTCTGCCACCGCGATTATCACGTACGGAATCTGATGCATTGCCGCCACAAGCTCTACGTCATCGATTTCCAAGACGCCCGCTGGGGCCCATTCACTTATGACGTGGTTTCGCTGCTGAAGGACTCCATCGATTTGGAGGCTTCTGAAATCGATTCGCTGCTGGAACATTATCTGTCCCGGATTCAGGCGGGAAGACGCCCGGCGGTTCGGCTCGCCCTTTCCGACGAAGGCAGCCGGCCGGCCGCGGCGACGGAGAAGGCGTGGCTGGAGTCCTTCGAGGCGCCCCTTTTCAAAAGGCAATTCAACGTGATGTCGATTCAAAGGCTCCTGAAGGCGCTCGGCACCTACGCATATCAAATCAAGGTGCGGGAAAACTTCATCTACGAACAGTACATGGCCGGTTCTTTGAATCGAACTCGCATTTCCCTGGATGCTGTCGACGACTTCCCCCTGATACGATCGATCGTCGAAGACGAGCTTGGGCGAAAGTCAACCGCATGAACCCAGTCCATGTACGAGACCTCCAGCACTATGTGGACCAGGAAGTCACCGTCCGCGGCTGGCTGCACCACAAGACCGACAAGGGGAAGCTGCGCTTTCTGCTGGTGCGGGACGGAAGCGGCACGGTCCAATGCGTCGTCTTTCAGAAGAACGTCGCCGAGGAGGTTTTTCAGGCCGCCGACTCCGTTTCGCAGGAGTCCTCGGTCATCGTCACCGGAAAAGTGCGGAAAGATGATCGAGCCCCCGGCGGCCATGAACTCGACGTCACCGGATTCGAGGTGTTTCAGAAAGCGGAAGATTATCCGATCACTCCCAAGGAGCACGGCCCGGCTTTTCTGATGGAGCGCCGTCATCTGTGGCTCCGCTCCGCCCGCCAGCACGCGGTTCTCAGGATCCGGCACGAGATCGTTCGCGCCGTCCGCGACTTCTTCGACAACAACGGCTTCGTTCTCGTCGACACGCCGATTCTAACGCCCGCCGCCTGCGAGGGGACGACCACTCTTTTTGATCTGGATTACTTCGGCGAAAAGGCCTTTTTAAGCCAGAGCGGGCAACTTTACAACGAGGCGGCCGCCATGTCGGTGGGAAAGACCTACTGCTTCGGCCCGACCTTTCGAGCTGAAAAGTCGAAGACGCGCCGGCACCTGATGGAGTTCTGGATGGTAGAGCCTGAAGTGGCCTGGGCCGATCTGGACGACATGATGACGCTTGCGGAAAACTTCGTGTCCTACGTAGTGCAGCGGGTGATTGAGGAGCGCCGGGAGGAAATCAAAGTCCTGGAGCGAGATCTCGCCCCCTTGGAGAAAATCGTTCCCCCATTCCCCCGGATCTCCTACAGCCAGGCCTTCGACCTTCTGGAAGAGGCGGGCACGGAGACGCCGCGCGGCGAAGACTTCGGGGGAACCGACGAAACCATTCTTTCCGAGCGGTTCGACAAGCCTGTGATCGTCCATCGCTTCCCGGCCGAGATCAAGGCGTTTTACATGCAGCCCGACCCGCAGGATGCCTCGCTGGCCCTGTGCATGGACGTCCTGGCGCCGGAGGGATACGGCGAAATCATCGGCGGCAGCCAGCGCATTCACGATCACGACCTGCTGCTGCAGCGGATTCGCGAGCACCGTCTTCCCGAAGAAGCGTTTCAATGGTACTTGGACCTGCGCAA
>DATKAT010000155.1:0-15463 GCA_035514675.1 Acidobacteriota bacterium
TGCGGGTTAAATCCGCTTGAACCCTCGCAGAATTTCTTCAATATTCATGCGCAGGATGATGGGGCGGCCGTGCGGGCAGGTGTAGGGATTCTCCGAGCGGAAGAGCCGATCCAGCATCCACTGCATCTTTTCAGGGCCCAGCGGCGTGTTGATCTTGATAGCCGCTCGGCAGGCGAGCGAGATGGCGATTCTCTGGCGGACCCGCGCCAGGGTGTCTTCGGCGGGGTCGGAGGCGGCGAATTCGTCCAGGGTCTCCATCTCCTCCAACAGCTGGTGCATCAGCCTCGCCGGATCGACTTCGCCGACCAGAGCGGGCACGCCTTTGACGACGAGGGTGTTGCGGCCGAACCAGTCGACTTCGAAGCCGTTGGCGTTGAGCTGCTCGAGCAGGAAATCGGAGACGGCGCGCTGCTGCGGCGCCAGATCCAGCGTTACAGGCGTCAACAGCCGCTGCACGGCTACCCGTTCCTTTCCGGCCATCTGCCGCAGAGCCTGATCGTACAGAATCCTTTCGTGGGCCACATGCTGGTCGACCACCAGCACCCCTTCCCGGTCGACGGCTACGATGAAGCTTTCGACGAACTGTCCCAGCACGACGGGCGTCTCCGGGATGTAATCGGTGACGGGGATCTGATCGGCGTGCGGATCGGGCCGGGAGGGATCCGCGGAGGCGGACGGCGCCAGCGCGAAGCGCCCTTGCAGCGGCTGCGAACTCAGTGAAAAGGCCCGCCTCCCGAACGAGGCCGGCGTCGCCCCGGAGTAGCGGTGCAGGTAGGCTTCCATGCTCTGGACGACCCCCGCCGAATCGGGGCGCAGAGAGACGTCGCGGGCCAGGCTGGAGAGGTTTTTGCGATGGACAAGCAGAGCCTCCTCGATGGCGTGACAGATGGCGCGGTGCGCGGCCTGCGAGTTGCGAAACCGGATTTCGGTCTTCATGGGATGCACGTTGACGTCGATCTGTTCCGGATCGATCCGGACGAACAGCAGCGAGACCGGGTAGCAGGAGCTGGGGATCAGATCCCGGTAGGCCAGGCGGACGGCATGCATGAGCACTCGGTCCCGCACCATCCGGCCGTTGACGTACAGATATAGGGAGCCGGCGTTGCTGCGCTGCTCGTGCGGCAGCGAAGTGTAGCCGCCGACCCGCACACCTTCCAACTCGTATTCCAAGGGAACCAGGTTGGCCACGAACGATTCGCCGAAGAGCTGAAAGGCCCGCTCCTGCAGCGAGTCGACAGCCGGAGCGTCAACCAGCTCGCGGCCCTGGTGCAGCAGGCGAAACTCGATCGCGGGATGGGCCAGCGCATACACGGTCACCTGTCGGCTGATGTGACTGAGCTCGGTCGAAGCGGTTTTTAGAAAACTGCGTCTCGCCGGCACGTTGAAAAACAGATCCTCGACCGTCACTTCCGTCCCTTCCGCCCAGGCGATCTCTCGCAGCGACGACCGGCGGCCTCCGCGGTATTCGATTTCGGCGCCCGGGGCGTCGCCCCGCTGCGCCTCATCCCGGGCCACGGTCTTCAGACGGATTCTGGACACGGAGGCGATCGAGGGGAGGGCTTCTCCCCGGAATCCGAGCGTGGCGATGCGCGTCAAGTCGTCGGCTTCCCGAATCTTGCTGGTGGCGTGGTGCTCGAAGGCCAGTTCGCAATCCTGACGGCTCATGCCGATCCCGTCGTCGACGACGCGGATCAGGCTGCGGCCTCCCTCACGCACCTCGACGTGAAGCCGGCTGCAGTCGGCGTCCAAGGAGTTCTCCATCAGCTCCTTGACGACCGAGGCCGGGCGTTCGACGATCTCGCCGGCCGCGATCTGGTGAGCCAGCACTTCAGGCAGAACTCGCACTCTTCCCATTTCCGTCCATTATAGAAGGCTCAGGTGACGGACAAGGGCCCTCCGGACACGTTCCGCCGAACGGTTCTGCAGGAGCCTCCGGAAGGGCTATTCGTCGAGCCGGATGCGCAGCTCCTTGAGCTGCTTTTCGGCGACCTTGGAGGGGGCGTCGCACATCAGGTCGACGGCGCGGGCCGTCTTTGGAAAGGCGATGACTTCGCGAATCGACGGCTCGCGGGCCAGCAGCATTACGATGCGATCCAGTCCCAGGGCGATCCCCCCGTGGGGAGGGGCTCCGTATCGCAGCGCCTCCAGAAAGAATCCGAAGCGCTCTTCCGCTTCTGCGGGGGAAATCCGCAGCGCGTCGAAGACGGTGCGCTGCAGCGATTCGTTGTGTATGCGGATCGAACCTCCGCCGATTTCGCACCCGTTCAAGACCACGTCGTAGGCCCGGGCGCGAACGGCGGCCGGGTTGGCCGCCAGCATTTCGACATCTTCCTCCCGGGGCGAAGTGAAGGGGTGATGGCGGGCTAAGTAGCGCTCCTCCGCCTCGTCCCATTCCAGCAGCGGAAAGTCGGTGATCCAGATGAAATCGAACCGGTGGTGGGGAATCTGCCGGTGCAGCGCGCCCAGATGCGAACGCAGAGCAGCCAGAGCGGCGTGGACGGTCGCAGCCGGGCCCGCCGCCGCAAGCAGAGTCTGCTCCATGGACAATTCGGCCCATTCGGCCGCTCTCTCCAGTTCGGCGGCAGGAATCGATTTGGGAAGTGAGCTCTTCAATCCTTCCGGACTCTTTCGGATCCAGCTCAGCGCTGCGGCGCCGTGGGTGCGAACCACCTCGTTGAGGGAATCCATCTGCTTGCGGGAGTAGGAAACGCCGGCGGGCGCCGCGATCCCTTTGACGCATCCCCCCTCTTCGATGATTTTGCGAAAGACCTGAAACTCGGTTTCGGCGAAGGCGCCCGTCAGATCGACCAGATTCAGTCCGAATCGGGTGTCGGGCCGATCGGTTCCGAAGCGCTCCATCGACTCCTGATAGGAGATCCGCGGGAAGGGAGGCGAAACGGCGATGTCGCGCAGCGCGAAGACCCGCTTCAGGAGCCCCTCCACCAGAGAATAAACCGTTTCCGGCTGCGGAAACGACATTTCTATGTCGACCTGCGTGAATTCCGGTTGGCGGTCCGAGCGGAGGTCCTCGTCGCGAAAGCAGCGCACGATCTGAAAGTAGCGATCGAATCCGGAGATCATCAGCAACTGCTTGAACAACTGCGGCGACTGGGGGAGGGCGTAAAAGCGTCCCGGGTGAATGCGGCTGGGGACCAGGTAGTCGCGGGCCCCCTCCGGGGTGGACCGCGTCAAGACCGGCGTTTCGATTTCGTAAAAGCCCTGTTGGTCCAGTTCCTTGCGGATCTCCAAACAGACCTGGTGGCGCAGGCGGATGTTCTGCTGCAAGGGCGGACGTCTCAAATCCAGGTAGCGGTAGCGCAGCCGGGCCTCTTCGGAGGCGTTCGAATCCTCGTTGATGGGAAAGGGAGGGGTCAGCGACGCATTCAAAATCCGAATCTGGGAGGCGCGCACCTCGACTTCTCCTGTGGGGATTTCCTGGTTGACCGTTTCGCCCGAGCGCAGAACCACTTCTCCGATCACCGCCAGAACGTATTCGGAGCGGGAGGCTCTGGCTTTTTCCAGCAGCCGTTCGTCGTCGGGATGGACGACGATCTGGAGCAGACCGCTGCGGTCCCTCAAATCCAGAAAGATCAGGTTGCCCAGGTCTCTTCTGGTATCGACCCAGCCCATCAGCGTTACGGTCTCGCCGACATTGCGGCGGGAGATTTCGCCGCAGTAAGCGCTCCGCTCCAGTCGACCCAGATGCTCCATCGTGTACCTCGGTAAAACGGACTATTATACGGACATTTTCCGGGCGGGCAAATCGGTTGGAGGGTCCTGGGCCGCCGTCTGAAAAGGGCGGCGACGGCCCAATGTCTGTTGAATTCTCAGTTGCATCCGGTCCCGGTGGGTCCCAGGCCAGAAGACGCCGCTGCAGCGGGGACAGACGCTGAAGCGGCGTCGCGTCTGAAACACGTACTTCGGAACCCGCCCTTGCACCGAATCCCGGGGGACGTCTCGCAGCGGGACGTTGCAGCGCAGGCAGCGCGAAAAGAGAAGTTCCGGGCGGACTGCGAGTTGGAAATGGTCGAGGACTTCCAGCAGTTGAGCTTCCAATGCCTGGGACTCGATCAAGCGGAAGTCCCGCAAGGCTCGCCGCTGAACGAGTCTGCGGTCCTTGGTCAGAACGGCACGGCCGGAGCGTCGGGCCAAGCGAACGATTTCGGAGTCCTCCAGTGCAGCGTCGTAGACGGCGTCGAAGCCCAGGACTCGCAGCCAGCGGGCCAGACTCCCCAGCATGGCGTCTACGATAAATCGTTTCATGAGGAAGATGAGTCTAAAATGCTGCCAATCCGACGAAATTTCTGATATCGATGCTCCGGAAGCGCAGCCGGATCGATGCTGCGGGCCTTCTGCAAATGCTTTCGCAGGTAATCGGCCAGCAGGCTGGCCGCCTGATCCCAATCGGTATGGGCGCCGCCCTCCGGTTCGGGAACGATGTCGTCGATGACCCCGAATTGGAGCAGATTCTGCGCGGTCAGGCGCAAGTTCTCTGCCGCCTCTTTGGCATGGTCCTGATCCTTCCAGAGGATGGCGGAGCAGCTTTCCGGCGAGATGACCGAGTAAATCGAGTTCTGCAGCATCAGCACCTGATCGCCCAGGCCAATGGCCAGCGCGCCGCCGCTGCCGCCCTCCCCCAGAACCGTCACGATGATGGGAACCCGGATCTGGGCCATGGCCCGCAGCGAATCGGCGATGGCCTCGGCCTGTCCTCTTTCTTCGGCGCCGATTCCCGGATACGCGCCCGGCGTGTCGATGAATGTCAGAATCGGACGGCGGAACTTCTCGGCCAGCCTCATCAGGCGAATCGCCTTTCTGTAGCCTTCCGGCTTCGGCATACCGTAGTTTCGATACAGGCGCTCCCGCGTATTGCGCCCCTTCTGGTGTCCGATGACCATGACAGGCTCGCCGTCGAGCAGGGCCATTCCGGCCACGATGGCCTTGTCGTCGCCATATTTCCGGTCCCCGTGGATTTCACGAAAGCCGTCAAACAATCTTTCTATGTAATCGAGCGTATAGGGGCGATTCTCGTGACGCGAGAGCTGCACGCGCTCCCAAGCCGTAGGCTTCTGGCGCAGGCGGGCTTCCAACTCGTTGAGCTCCTTCTGTAAGGCTTGGATCTCAGTGGAGGCTTCGGCCGGAAGACTTTTAATCGTTTCCCGGAGACGCTTCAATTTCTGCTCGTGCACGGCCGTTCCTCCCCATCCGGACTAGCCCGCATTTTTCACACGACTCCTAATGCGGCGCCGGATAGCGGCGCGCCTGCCGCGTTGCCGCTCTTTAGTTCGCATCTCCCGCGCGGCTCCTGCTGCGGCGTTGGATAACGACGCCTCGCGACGGATCCGCGTACAAAAACCGGGCTAGGGCCATTATAGCGAATGCAGATTCGGAAGGGTGCCTTCCTTCCGTCGCCGGGCGGGCCGGCCGCGGCGTCCCGGACCCAGCATCGGCGACTTTAGGCCTGTGTTTTGCCTGCGCTGCGCGTCGGCTCCAGAACGCAGGCGCTGTCGCCGAACAGTTGATTGATCTGACTGACGAAGGAGGGGATGGGATCGACCGACACGCATTCGGCCGGAACCACGCGCAGGCGATAGCGATGCTCCTGAATCAGTTCGAATTCGACCGGACAGGCGCCGGAAAACTTCTGGAGCAGACTTTTCAGTTCCCGCATCCGATCGTCCTGGATCTTGGAGACCGGAATGCGGATGCGGGCTCGCTCCACTCGTTCCCTCCAGACGGAGGCCAGCGGGATCATTTCGCGGCACAGAATCTTGACGTCTCCGCGGGCGTCCACGTCGCACTTTCCCCGCACCAGCACAGGCGAGTCGGAGTCCAGCAGGTCGCGGCACTTCTCGTAGACTCGGGGCCAGAGCAGGACTTCGACCGTCCCCTCCAAGTCTTCGAGCTGTATTCCGGCCATCGAGTCGCCGTTTCTGGTCTGAATCTTCTTGACGGAGGCGACGACGCCTCCCATAGACACCTCCCGGCCCGCCAGATCCTCGTTGAGCATGCGGCTGTGGAATTCCGAGAATCCCTCCAGCTCGGCCCGGAATTTCTGCAGCGGATGGCCGGTCAGATAAAAGCCGAGGGTTTCCTTTTCATAGCGCCATTTCTCACGATCGGGCCACTCTCCGGCATCCGGCAGCGATTGGGCGTCGGCGTCGGCCGTCGGTTCGGCAAACAGCCCCCGCTGGCCGCTGATGCGGTCCCGCTGGGCCCGGGCGCCGTGCTCCAGGACCCTGTCCAGGGACTCCCACATCGATTTTCGCTTGCTTCCCAGAGCGTCCAGGGCGCCGGCCTTGAGCAGGCTTTCGAGCACTCGCTTGTTGACGACCCGCAAGTCGACGCGCTCGCAAAAATCGTACAGATCTCGAAACGGCCCCGAGTCTTTCCGGGCCTTCAGGATGACCTCAATGGCGGATTCTCCGACGTTTTTGATGGCCGCCAAACCGAACCGGATCCGATGCTCCGGGAGGCCCTGAAAACTGACCCCGCCCGTGTTGACCTCCGGCGGCAGGACGTCGATTCCCATTTCGCGGCACTCGGCCAGGTACTGCACCACCTTGTCGGTATTCGACATTTCATGCGTCAGCAAAGAGGCCATGAACTGGACCGGGTAGTGGGCCTTGAGGAATCCGGTCTGATACGCCAGCAGGGCGTAGGCGGCGGAATGGCTCTTGTTGAAACCGTATCCGCCGAACTGCTCCATCAGATCGAAAATCCCGCGGGCCGTTGCGGCCGGGATCCCGCGCTGTTTGGCGCCGGCCAGAAACTTCTTGCGCTGGCGGGTCATTTCCGCCTTCTTTTTCTTTCCCATGGCGCGGCGCAGCACATCGGCTCCGCCCAGGGAGAATCCGGCGAGCTTGCTGGCGATCTGCATGACCTGCTCCTGATAGACGATCACGCCGTAGGTTTCGCGCAGGATCTCCTCCAGTTCAGGAAGCTGGTAGGTGACCTGGACCCGGCCGTGCCGCCGATCGATGAAGTCGTCGATCATCCCGCCCTGAATGGGACCGGGCCGATACAGCGCGTTCAAGGCGACCAGGTCCTCAAAGCGGCTGGGCTGGAGGCGCCGCAGGATGTCCCGCATGCCGGCCGATTCAAACTGAAAGATCCCGCTGGTACGGCCTTCGCAAAACAGCTCCAGGGTTTTCGGATCGTCCAGGGCGATCTTTTCCAGATCGATCCGTTCGCCGGTCTGATCCCGAATCTGCTCCAACGCCTGCTGGATGACCGTCAGCGTGGTCAGACCCAGAAAGTCCATCTTGAGCAGTCCCAGACGCTCCAGATCCGACATCGCGTACTGGGTGGTGATCTCGTCCCGGTTGGACTTGTACAGGGGAATCAGATCGATCAGGGGCCGGGGGGCGATGACGACCCCGGCGGCGTGCGTCGAAGCGTGGCGGGACAAACCCTCCAATTTGCGGGCTACGGAGATCAAGTCCTGATACTTGGGGTTCTTCTCGGCCATTTCCCTCAGCTCGCGGACCTGTTTGACGGCCTTGTGCAGCGTGGCGCCGGGCTCCTGGGGAACCAGCTTTGCGATTTGATCGACTTCCGCGAACGGGATGTTCAGACCTCTGCCCACGTCTCGAATGGCCCCCCGGGCCGCCATCGTACCGAAGGTGATGATGTGGCTGACGTTGTCGCGACCGTAGCGCTTGGTGACGTAATCGATGACCTCGCTCCGGCGCAGCATGCAGAAGTCGATGTCGATGTCCGGGGGCGTCACGCGCTCCGGATTCAGGAAGCGTTCGAACAGAAGATCGTACTGAAGCGGGTCGACGTCGGTGATCCGCATGGCGTAGGAGACCAGGCTTCCGGCGGCGGAGCCCCGGCCCGGTCCGACCGGAATCCCCCGTTCCCGGGCGTGGCGAATGAAATCCCAGACGATTAAGAAGTAGGCTGGGAAGTTCATCTGTCGAATGATCTCGATTTCCCGCTGCAGGCGTTGCTCGTAATCCGAAAGGGGATGCAGCAGGCGGCCCTTCCGCTGCAGCTCCAGCAGCACCTGCCGGCGTTCCTCGAACCCTTGCCGCACGACCTTCTCGAAGTAGGTGTCGACCGTCTCGCCCTCCGGCACCTGGAAGTCCGGAAAGACGTTGCAGGTCTCGCCCAACTGAAACCGGCACATGTCCGCGATGCGCAGGGTGTTGCGGAGGGCCTCCGGATAGTGGTCGAACCGCTGCTTCATTTCCTCCGCCGACTTGAAGAAGAACTCGCGGCTCTGGTAGACCATCCGATGGGGGTCGTCGATGGTCTTGCCGGTCTGGATGCACATGAGCACTTCATGCGCGTAATGGTCGTCTCGGTTCAGGTAATGGCAGTCGTTGGTGGCGACCAGCGGCAGATCCATCTCGCGCGCCAGGCGCAGAATCCCCTGGTTGGCCTTTTTCTGGTCGTCCAGGTCGTGATCCTGCACCTCCAGAAAGAAGCGTCCTCTGCCGAAGATGTCCAGCAGATCGGCGGCCTCCCGGCGGGCCTCCTCGTAGCGATCCTCCGTGAGCGCCTGCGCCACGCTCCCCTGCAGACAGGCGGAGAGGCAGATCAGGCCTTCGGAGTGCTGCGACAGCAGCTCCTTGTCCACCCGCGGGCGATAGTAGAAGCCTTCCAGGTAACCCAGCGAAACCAGCCGGACCAGATTCCGGTAGCCGGCTTGGTCGGCGGCCAGCAAGACCAGATGGTTGCTTTGCGACGAACGGCCCTCCTTGACCTTTCGGCCGTTGCGGGCCACATAGACCTCGCAGCCGATGATCGGCCGAACGCCGTGCTCCAGCGCCTCGTCGTGAAACTGCACAGCGCCGAACAGGTTGCCGTGGTCGGTTAGAGCGACCGCCGGCATCCCGTATTCGGCCGCCTTCCGGACTACGTCTTCGATCCGGTTGGCCCCGTCCAGCAGGCTGTAGTCGCTGTGCAGATGCAGGTGGACAAAATCGCTCATCGCCTTCGCATTCCTTCCGATGGAAGTGTCGGATCCAAGCCGTTCGGGGGAAGCATTGAGTATAGCAGCGCGAGGCGACAGGCAAAACGGCGGCGCGGGCGTCCGCTATTCCCATTCGATGGTTCCGGGCGGCTTGCTGCTGATGTCGTAGACGACGCGGTTGACTCCGCGGACTTCGTTGACGATGCGGACGGAGATTCGCCCCAGCAGGTCGTAGGAGAGCGGGACCCAGTCGGCGGTCATGCCGTCCTGGCTGTGAACGGCGCGGACGGCCACGACGTTTTCGTAGGTGCGATCATCGCCCATCACGCCCACGGTCTTGATGGGCAGGAGGACGGCGAACGACTGCCAGATCTTTTCGTACAGTCCGGCGGCCCGGATCTCGTCCTGCAGGACGGCGTCGGCCTCCCGCAGCGTCTCCAGCCGCTCTTCGGTGATCTCTCCGATGATCCGGACGGCCAGGCCGGGACCCGGGAAGGGCTGCCGGTGGATGAATCGGTCGGACAATCCCAGCTCCCGGCCGACGCGGCGAACCTCGTCCTTGAACAGTTCCCGCAGCGGCTCCACCAGACGGAGCTGCATCTTTTCGGGAAGTCCGCCCACGTTATGATGGCTCTTGATGACGGCCGAAGGCCCTTTAACCGAGACCGATTCGATGACGTCGGGATACAGGGTTCCCTGGACCAGGAAGTCGATCCGGCCCAGTTTGCCGGCTTCCTCTTCGAAGACGCGGATAAACTCCTCGCCGATGATCTTGCGTTTTCGCTCTGGATCCGCGACGCCGGAAAGCCGCCTGAGGAATCGTTGGCGGGCCTCGACGCCGCGCACGTTCAGATGCAGCTGGTCCCGCGCCACCGCAAGCACCTGCTCGAACTCGTTCTTGCGCAGCAGGCCGTTGTCGACGAATATGCAGGCCAGGCGGTCGCCGATGGCCCGGTGCACGAGCATGGCGGCCACCGTCGAGTCGATGCCGCCTGACAAACCGCACACTGCGCTGCCCGATCCCACTTGCAGTCGGACCTTCTCCACCGCCTCCTGTATGAAGGAGGAAGCCGTCCAGTCTCCCCGCAGCCCGCAGATCGAGTACAGAAAATTCTCAAGGATTTCCCGCCCCTGCGGCGTGTGGGCGACCTCGGGGTGAAACTGCAGCCCCCAGCGTTCTCGCCGGGCGTCCTCCATGGCGGCTGGAGCGTTGTCGCTGCGTGCCAGCAGCGTGAAGCCGTCGGGAATGCCTTCAATCTGGTCGCCGTGGCTCATCCAGACCTGCAGCGTCTCCGGCAGCCCGGCGAACAGCGTTGAGCCCCCCAGGCTTCTGACGTGCGACTTTCCGTACTCGCGGGCCCGGGCCGGCTGGACCCGCCCGCCATAGTGGTGGGCCAGCAGCTGCATTCCGTAGCAGATCCCGAGGATCGGTCCTGAGAAATCGTAGACGCGGGGGTCCGGGTGAGGGGCGTCGGCGGCGAACACCGAACTGGGGCCGCCCGACAGAATCAGCGCCCGCGGGGACCTCCCTTCGATTTCCTCCCACGGGGCGTCGTAAGGAAGGATTTCCGAGTAGACGCGGGCCTCGCGGATTCGCCGGGCGATCAGTTGGGTGTACTGGGAGCCAAAATCCAGAATTAAGACGCTTTCGTGCTTCATCGACGGTCGCAGAATCAGCCTTCTACGAGAGCGGAAAGTATAGCAGATTCCGAACGCGCTTCTCATGGCGCCGGAAGAAGGACCGGCGCGGGAGTCTCGGGCTGCAGGGGATCCGGGCGGCTTGCATTTTACGGGCGGTTCCCATACTGTGCCTGCCGATGATCTCTGAGTCGCTGCGCGCGCTGGCGCTGGGAATCCTGCAGGGTCTGACCGAATTTCTGCCCATCAGCAGCTCGGCTCATCTGATCCTGCTGCCCTGGCTGCTCGATTGGGAGCCGTTCGGATTGACCTTCGATATCATGGTCCACGGCGGCACGCTGGCCGCCGTGCTGATCTACTTTCGCCGCGACTGGATTCGGCTGCTGCAGACCTGCGGCAATGCTTTGGGGAGCCGATCCGAAGCGCATCCTCAGGATCGAGCACTGCTGCTGGCCCTGGTTTTGGGCACGATCCCCGCCGTGGTCGCGGGCCTTGCGGCCTACGACTGGATCGAGCGAAGCGCCCGGGGTCCGGAGGTGATCGTAGCTACGCTGTCTTTTTTTGCGCTGGTGCTGTGGTTTGCGGACCGCACGGGAAACCGCATGCGCAGCCTGAGCCAGTTGAGGCCTTTGGACGGCCTGTGGATCGGGATGGCGCAGACTCTGGCGTTTGTCCCGGGAGTCAGCCGCTCCGGAGTCACCATCGCCATGGCGATGCTTCTCGGGCTCGGTCGACGGGACTCGGCCCGGCTTTCCTTCCTGCTTGCCGGACCGGTCATTCTGATGGCGGTCGGCAAGGGCGTGCTGGATCTGATTACGGAAACGGGAGAGCCCTCGATTTCTGCGCCGGCGCTCCTGCTTGGTGTATTATCTTCTTGTGTCGCCGGATTCCTATGTATCAGGTTCTTCCTCCGGTATTTGAAAGCGGGCAGTTTTCTGCCTTTCGTCGTTTATCGACTGATCCTGGCCGTCGTGATCCTGCTGGGGATCGTCCTGTAGTGGCGCGCCAATGCGCTGCCGCGTCAAAGATTCGGAGACTGTCGGGATGAGAGCGCCGGCGTCGCTCCTCTTGCTGGCCTCTCTGCTTTGCGCGACGCTCCTCGGATTCGAGCAGGACGGAGAGGAGAAGGATCCGCCGCCTCCGCCGCCGGCCCGCCAGAATCCCATACTGCGCGAACATTTCGAAGAGCGGTATCCGCGTTTCGGAGACGACCGGATCAACAGGCCGTTTCTGGAACGCTACGTCGACGATCAGATCGATCATTTCTTGGAAGTCATGGAGTCCGATCTGGCCCAGATGCGGCAGGCGTTTGAGGAAGCCGACCGGGCACGGCTGCGCTGTCTGGCCGGGGAAAATCCCGAAGACCGCAGGGCGTTCCGGGACTCCCTGCGCGAGTTGGAGCGCCGAGCCGGAGACCTGCGGGGGAGATTGCGATTCATTCTGCGCGGGATCGACGACCGCAAGAGCTTTTCGCCCCCGAAGCAGGAGGGGCCGCTGTTTGAGGCGGCTTTCGAATTCCTCCGAGAGCACGTCGAGAAGGCCGAAAACGGGATTCGCGACTACTTTTTCGGAACCAATCCAACCGTCCGGTATGAGGACCTGCAGGATGAAAACCTGCTGATTCATCTGTATTGGATCGACCGGGCGGCGGCCCACATTCGAGAGCGGCTGTAATTCAAGGGCCCGGCTTCAGGCGCAGAGCGGCGGCTCTGGTCGCCGGACCGTCAAACCGCCGTTTCCTGGCGACGAAAGACCAGCTTGTACAGCAGGCTGTCGGTGATGGCGATCCAACTCGCCTCGATCACGTTGGCGGAGACTCCGACGGTCGTCCAGGCTTCATTGCCGTCGGTGGACTGAATCAGCACCCGCACCTTGGCGGCTGTTCCGTCCTGGGCGTTCAGGACCCGCACCTTATAGTCGATCAGACGAATCTCCTGAAGCTGCGGAAAGAATCGAACCAGCGCCTTCTTGGTGGCCCGGTCCAGGGCGTGCACGGGGCCGTTGCCGTCAGAGGCGGTGTGCTCCTGAAGGCCCTCGACCGACACCTTGACGGTGGCCTCGCTCAGAAATCCGCCGTCGACGGACTGATCGACGACCACTCGAAATCCCCGGACTTCGAATGGCTCGTCGAAGTCGCCCGTGTAGCGGTTGACCAGCAGCTTGAAGCTGGCCTCGGCTCCTTCGAACTGGTAGCCCTGATATTCGAGCTGCTTCAACCGCTCCAGAAGCCCTTTTAAATCGACGCGGGAGGCGTCGATGTCGCCGAATTCCCGCAGCTTATACAGCAGGTTGCTCTTGCCCGACAGGTCCGAAATCAAGACCCGCCGGCGATTTCCCACGATCGCAGGATCGATGTGTTCGTACGTGCGCGCGTCTTTGAGAATGGCGCTCACGTGAATGCCTCCCTTATGGGCGAAGGCGCTCCGCCCCGCAAAGGGAAGATTTGCCGGCAGGGCCATGTTGGCCGTCTCGCTGACGAAATAGGCCAGCGACGTCAGCCCTTTGAGCTTTTCCTCTCCGATGGTCGCCCGCCCCAGCTTCAATTCCAGCAGGGGAATGATGGACGTGAGATTGGCGTTGCCGACGCGCTCTCCGTAACCGTTGACGCAGCCCTGCACCATGGCGGCGCCTTCGGCGACGGCCGCCAGCGAGTTGGCGACTCCCAGCTCGCAATCGTTGTGCGTGTGGATGCCCAGGCGCGGAAAGTCCCGTCGCAGCTCCGCCGTGACGCGTCCGATCGACGAGGGCAGGCTGCCCCCGTTGGTGTCGCACAGGACCAGCCAGTCCGCGCCCGCCTCCTGCGCCGCGGCCAGAACGCTGCGGCAGTAGCCGGGATTGGCCTGAAAGCCGTCGAAGAAGTGCTCCGCGTCGAACACGACCTCCTTTCCGAATGATTTCAGACGCTGCACGCTGTCTTGAATCATGGCCAGGTTTTGATCGAGCTCCACTCTCAGGGCCTCCCGGACGTGAAAGTCCCAGCTCTTGCCCACTACGGTCACGACCGGCGTCTCCGCCTCCAGCAGGGCGGCGATGTTGGGATCGGCGTCCACCGGATTCTTCCAGTGGCGAGTGCTTCCGAAGGCGGCCAGCCGGGCCGTCCGCCAGGAGACCTTGCGGGCCCTTTCAAAGAACTCGGCGTCTTTTGGATTGGAGCCGGGCCATCCCCCTTCGATGTAGTGGATCCCGGCTTCGTCAAGCCTCTGCGCAATGCGCAGCTTGTCCTCCACGCTGAGAGATACGCTTTCGCCCTGCGTTCCATCCCGCAGAGTGCAATCGTAGATGAGAACGCGCTCGCTCATGGCTTTGAGACCGCTTCCTTGCCGGGGACTTCTTCCTCCCGGTCCGATTTCAGCCACTGCATCATGCTTCGCAAATCCCGCCCCACGTCCTCGATCAGGTGCCGGGCTTCATCCCGCCGATACTGACTCATTTGCGGGCGCCCGCGTTCGTTTTCCCAGATCCACTCTCTGGCAAAATCTCCCGACTGGACTTCCTTCAGGACCTGCTTCATGTTGGCCGAAACCCGATCGTCCAGCACCCGGGGTCCGCGCGTGTAGTCGCCGTACTCGGCCGTGTCGCTGACCGAGTAGCGCATGTAGCTGAGACCGCCTTCGTAGATCAGGTCGACAATCAGCTTCAACTCGTGGAGGCATTCGAAATAGGCGACCTCCGGCTGGTACCCTGCATCGACCAGGGTTTCGAACCCTTTCTTGATCAACTGGGTGACGCCTCCGCACAGAACCGCCTGCTCGCCGAACAAATCGGTTTCGGTTTCCTCGCGAAAGGTGGTCAGCAGCACTCCCGCCTTCGTGCAGCCGAGCGCCAGAGCGTAAGCTAAAGCGTTTTCCAGGGCCTTTCCGGAACGATCGTGGTGAACGGCGACCAGGGCGGGAACGCCCACCCCTTCGCAAAACAGCTCCCGCAGGCGATGTCCGGGACACTTTGGGGCGATCATCGAAACGTCGACTGAATCGGGCGGGACGATCTGCTTGAAGTGCACGTTGAATCCGTGCGCGAACATCAGGGTCTGACCTGCGCGAAGATTCGGCTCGATCGACTCCGAGAAAACCCGCGGCTGCTCGGTGTCCGGAATCAGAACCATCACGACGTCGGCCTGGCGCACCGCCTCCGAAACGGGAAATACCGACAACCCCTTCCTTTCCGCCATTTCTTTGGATCGGCTCCCCTCGTGCAGCCCGACGACGGCCTGCACGCCGCTGTCCCTCAGATTCAGCGCATGGGCGTGCCCCTGGCTGCCATAGCCGATGATCGCCACCGTGCGATCCTTTAAAAACTTCAAATCCGCGTCCCTGTCGTAAAAGATTCTGGCCATTCCTCTCTCCTTTCTGCGCGGCGTGCCTGCCGCAGTCGGCCTTCCGCCGCTCCGCAAAGTCCAATCCTGTCGTGTCAAAGGGGTTCGGTTGGATTCCTTGCGGAGCTGCGGATTCAGCGATTGATCGCCGAATCCCTCCGCAAAGCGCCCGTGGAGGGAATTGTCGCATTAATGATGCAGCAAATGACGTCCGGCGCAGGCGCGGCTGGGGCGAATCCGTTGCGCCCTGTTCCCGTTACGGCTGTTCGGCACTCTTGCGTCGGTGTCATCATGCTCGTACCCGAAGAAGACTATGCGCATTCTTCCGGAAAGTCAAGGGCGAAGCCACGGAAAAATCGGCCGCTGCGCCGGACCGGGGAGGCTTCGCGCCCGACCGCCGATTAACTGCGCTACAATGTCCCCATCAACGTGTCGCGAACTGACCCACTCCTCCAGCCGCTCCAGATCAGATACCGAAACGGGAAAGAGGCGCTGGAACGGGAGTTTCGCGAGAACCTGGACGAGAGCCGCTATCTGCGCAGGCATGCGTCGCTGGTCGACGGTCTGATCGCAAGCCTGGCCGCGGATCG
>DATKAT010000156.1:0-3047 GCA_035514675.1 Acidobacteriota bacterium
CTTCCCGTGGTCGTGTGGTGGAGGGCGGGCCTTGAAAGCTCGGTCGAGCTGCTGCAGGAGCTTACAGGCGAAGCGGATCGGATCATCGTCAACTCCAAGTCCTGTCGCGCTCGGCCGGAGGACGTCCGGATGCTGATCGACTTTTTGCAGGACAACGGACCCGGACCGGCCGTCGGAGATCTGAACTGGTCCAGACTGACGCACTGGCGCAACGCCGTGGCCGGCCTGTTTGATTCGCCTCCCTGGGACGACTGCCTGGAGAGGATTCGGAAGGTTCGGGTGCGATACGCAAGCGGAAGACAGGTCCTCGCCTTGCAGCCGCTGTTGTTAACAGGTTGGCTGGCGAGCCGTCTTGGCTGGGCGCCTGTGCCGGGCCTCATTGAAGAAGCAGCCGGAAGCTTTCGGTTGCGGGCGACGGCGTCGGACGAGGAGGCCGCCTGCGAGTTTTCGATCGAAGGGGATGAGGAAAACGATGGATTGCAATCGATCGAACTGCAGACCGACGGGCCTAACCCGCAGCTGTTTCGCGCCGAGCGCAGCGACGACGGAAAGTACGTGCACAGCCTGATCGTTCAGGACGAGGCGGAACGGACTCCTCGGCTGCAGCTCTTGTTTCGGGAAGGGGAGGCCGAGCTGTTGTGCCGCGAGCTGGAGATTCTGACGCACGACACCAGTTATGAAGAGGCCTTGCAGTTCGTCGCGCGCTGGCTGGATGCGGGAGACGGGGCGAATTGAGCCAAAAGGCCGATTTGCTGGTGCTTCCCGACTCTGCGACGCTGTTTCGAAGCGCCGCCGAGTTTGTTGTCGATGCCCTGTCGCAGGCCGGAAGCGGATCTGCCGCGGCGGCGCTTCCCGGCGGATCGACGCCCCGGCGTCTGTTTCGGATCCTGGCAGAAGATTACAGAGATACTCTTGATTGGAAGAGCGTGCATTTCTTCTGGGGAGACGAACGCTTTGTGGCGCCGTCGCACGACGACAGCAACTTTGGGATGGCGAAGAGATTCCTGCTCGATCCGCTGGGCATTCGTTCGGAACAGATCCACGCGGTTCCGACGCATCTCGATTCCGCCGAAACGGCGGCTTTGCAGTACGAGCGCGAGGTCAGAGGATTTTTCGGGGAGAATCGGCCGCCGCGCTTCGATCTGATCCTGCTCGGCCTCGGTGGCGACGCTCACACCGCATCCCTCTTCCCTTCCAGCGAGGCCTTAAAGCAGACCGAGCGTTTGGTGGCGGCCAGTTTTGTCAGCGACTTGCAATCCTGGAGGATCACCTTCACGTTTCCTCTGATCAACCAGGCGGCCGTGGTCGCGTTTCTGATTTCCGGAGAGGACAAGGCCGCCGCCGTCCGCGAGGTGCTGGAAAAAGAAGCCGACGTCGGCAAGCGACCGGCTCAGGGCGTCCTCCCGAAGGAGGGTCGACTCGTCTACCTGTTGGACCGGGACGCGGCGGCGCTTCTGGATCTCTGAACTCCGGGACGGTGGCATGGCAAACGCGGGTGCGGTATTTTCTTGTGGGTTTCACAAGCGATCTGCGGACCGCCTGGGAGGCGCGGCGCGGAAGATTTTGAGGGAAGACAGCTGATGATTCTGGCCGGCGACATCGGGGGAACCAAATGCAACCTGGCCCTGCTTGATGACGAACAGGGCCACTTCGATCCGGTCGTCGAAAAGTCGCTCCCCAGCCAGCAGTACCCGGGACTGGAAGAGGTCATCCTGGATTTCCTATCCGATCCCGAGGTGGAGTCCTTTCGCTCTGAGACGAAACGGATCTGCCTCGGGGTGGCGGGACCCGTGGTGGGGGGGAGGGTGAAAACGACCAACCTTCCCTGGACCGCCGACACCGACCGCCTGCGGGAAAAGCTGAAAGTCGAGCGGATTCTGCTGATCAACGATCTGGAGGCGACCGGTTACGGGATCGAGGCTCTGGGCGGGGACGATCTGGCGGTCTTGAATGCCGGGGATCCCCCGGACGATGGAAACGGCGCCTTGATCGCCGCCGGCACTGGGCTGGGGGAAGCGCTGCTGATCCGGGAGAACGGAGGGCTCCGGCCCGTCGCCTCCGAAGGCGGCCACACCAGCTTCGGGCCCCGTTCGGAGCTGGAGGTGGAACTGCTCCTCCATCTGATGCGGCGCTGGGAGCACGTCAGCTATGAACGGGTCCTGTCGGGACCGGGGCTCGTCAACATTTTCGAGTTCCTTCGGGATTCCGGCCGCGGGGAAGCCTCCGAATGGGTTCAGCAAAGGTGGGACGAGGGAGACGACCCGGGCGCGCTGATCTCGGAGGCGGCAATGGAAAGCCGCTGTCCGCTCTGCGCCCAGGCGCTGGATCTTTTTGTGTCTATTTACGGGGCCGAGGCCGGCAACCTGGCGCTGACGGTCAAGGCCGTTTCCGGGGTCTATGTGGGAGGAGGCATCGCGCCCAAGATCCTCTCAAAACTGCAGGAGGGGAGCTTTATCGAATCCTTTCTCAGCAAAGGCCGGCTGACCCACCTGATGGAAATCGCTCCCGTTTTCGTGATCCTGAATCCCAAGACGGCCACGCTGGGGGCCGCGCGGCGGGCGAGGGGGATGTAGCGTTCTTCGTTCTGCGTTCTGCGTTCTGGGTGCTGAGTGCTCGTGTCCTGTTTCAGAACTAACTTCACAGTAGAGCATCCTTGTGCAATTCTTCCTGAGCCACCGAAGCTGAGTCTCCACGTCGAGCAGCCTATTGGATGGATCCTCATCGGCTTCCGTGATTCCCAGAGCGCTTAGAAACCTTGCATGCAGCCCCGAGGTTGTCGGCGCAACATGCTCCAGGCCGCAGAAGACGCCGCCGGAAGACAAGGCGGCATAAATCTCCGAATATAGCGACCGCTTGCGGGAATTCAAGCGGTGATGTATTGCAAAGCTGGACACGACTGCGTCAAAACGGCCAAGGTCTGGAAGCGGATCGTCAAGGTTCTGATCGATGACCTGAACCTTGGCGTCGCCTTGAAATTTTTCCCGGGCGGCGGTCAGCATGGTGGGGGAGAAGTCGAGCGCCACGCCTTCGGCGTCGGGCCTGTCGAT
>DATKAT010000157.1:0-5126 GCA_035514675.1 Acidobacteriota bacterium
CGGCAGGCGGGCAGAATTCTAGACTTCCATGATTCAACTCGGCAGCTACACGCTTTTTGCGTTCCTCTTCCTGAGCGCTTACGGAATGCTTGCTGCATTCTGGGGAGGAAAGCAGGGGAATCTCCCGCTGCAACGAAGCGCAGAGAACAGCGTGATCGGAGGATTCATCCTCCTGATATGCGCTTCCTTTGCCTTGGTGACGCTGCTGCTCAACGACGAGTTTCTGGTGCAGTATGTCGCCGGATTCAGCGCGCGCGACATCCCGATCGTCTTCAAATTCACCGCATTCTGGGGCGGACAGAAGGGCAGCCTCCTGATGTGGACCCTGGTGCTTTCCGCTTTTTCAGCGATCGCGGTGGTCCAGAATCGGCATCGCAATCGCGAACTGATCCCCTACACGGTGGGGATCCTCTCGGGAATGCTCCTCTTTTTCGGTCTGCTTCTATACGTCGTCAGCAATCCGTTCGAACTGCTTTCCAGCCGGCCTCCCGACGGACAGGGGCTGAATCCCCTCCTGCAGAACTGGTACATGATCATTCATCCCCCGGTTCTCTTTCTGGGTTACGTCGGCCTGGCCGTACCCTTCGCACTCTCGATGGCGGCGCTGATGAAGGCGAAAACCGGCGCCACGTGGATGCGGACCACCCGCCGATGGACGATGGTGGCCTGGATCTTCCTGACGTGCGGCATCACGCTCGGAGGCATGTGGGCCTACGAGGTCCTGGGATGGGGCGGTTACTGGGACTGGGATCCGGTCGAGAACGCTTCATTTTTGCCCTGGCTGGTGGCCACCGCATTCCTGCACTCGATCATGATCACCGAAAAGAAGGGGATGCTGAAGCTCTGGAACTTCGTTCTGATTCTTCTGGCGTATGAATTGACGATTTTCGGGACCTTCATCACTCGAAGCGGCGTCGTCTCCTCAGTCCATTCGTTCGCCCTTTCCAATATCGGTCCCTTCTTCGTCGTCTTCCTGGCTGTCACCACATTCTTCGGCGCCTTTTTGATCTTCTACCGGTCCGATCTGATGCGAAGCGAGCAGAGGATGCGGTCGTTTCTTTCGCGTGAAGCCACCTTCCTGTTGAATAACTGGCTCTTTATTTCAATAGGATTTGCAGTTTTCTGGGGCACGGTTTTCCCGATACTCTCCGAAGCCGTGCAGGGGGAGAAAATCTCGGTCGCGTCCCCGTTTTTCAACAAGGTCACCTGGCCTCTCGGTCTGGCGCTGCTCATTTTGACCGGCATCTGTCCGCTGATCGCCTGGAGAATGGCTTCCTGGAAGAATTTCCGCCGGAACTTTCTCTACCCATTGAGCGCCGGATTCTTCACCGGGATCGCGCTGTTCGCCCTGGGCGTACGAAACTGGATTGCTCTGGCCTTCTTTTCTTCAGCCGCTTTCGTGGCCATGACGATTTTTTATGAATTCTACAAAGGGGCGCGCGCCCGTCAGACGATCCGTCCTTCCGGCTTCTCGCAGGCGCTGATCGATCTGACGCTGATGAACAAAAGGCGATACGGAGGCTTCATCGTGCATGCCGGGGTAGTTCTGGTTTTCGTCGGCATCATTTCCAGCACGATGTTTCAATCCGAGACGCTGGAGACGATACGCCAGGGCGAATCCTTCCAGATTCAGAACTACGCGCTCCGCTATGACGGAATGTTTCAGCGGAACGATCCGGAAAAGGACGTCGTTTTTGCGGAAGTGACCGTGATCAGGGGCGGTCGCGAAATCGGGAAGCTGTATCCGCAAAAGCAGTTTCACCATAAGAGTCAGCAACCCGTCACCGAGGTCGCCATTCGTCACCGTCTGAAGGAAGACCTGTATCTGATCCTTTCGGGATGGGATGAAGAAGGAAACGTGACGTTTCACGCTTACGTCAATCCCCTGGTTATGTTGTTCTGGATTGGCGTGATGGTCATGGCGCTGGCGGGAGTCTTCATCCTGATGCCGGATCGCAAGTCCGGCGAGATGACGGCGGCGAAAGGATCACGACAGGAGGTTCGGGATGAAGCGGCTTAGGATCGCTCTGATGATGGCGGCGCTGTTGGGCGCAGGGGCGCAGGGCGCCGACAGCGACGAGCAACTCGTCCGCAGGCTCACCACCAACATGATGTGCACCTGCGGCTGTCCTCACCAGATCATTCACTGCGGCGACGAATGCGGGCTGGCGCCGCAGTTGGTGGCCGACATCAGAGCGCGGCTGGCCGGAGGAGCGACCGAACAGGACGTGTATCTGGCCTACGAGGCCGAGTACGGCCAGTCCATCTACGCGGCCCCGAAAGCTGAAGGCTTCAATCTGATCGCCTGGATCCTCCCATTTATCGCGTTGGCTTTCGGAGGGCTGTTCGTTTGGGGCGCCGTCCGCAAACTGCGGACCGAGGGCGTCCCCGACTCGGAAGACGGGGAACCTGCCGCGGCGCCGCCTATCGACGATCGCTATCGCAAGATGCTGGAGAAAGAACTGGCGGAGTGAAATGAGCGCTTTTCTTTTGACGCCTCTGATTCTGATCTTCGTCATCCTGTATGTGGCATACCCGTTGCTGCGTGAGGAATCGGAGCCGCGGCCAGACGGCGACGCGGCCGAGTGGGAGCAGGCGCTGGCCCTCAAGGATGAAGTCATCTCAGCCCTCAAGGACATCGAGATGGATTATCAGATGGGGAAGCTTTCCGATGACGATTACCAGCGCTTAAAGGCTGACTTCGAGACTCGGGCCGTCGGCGCCCTTCAGGAGCTGGAGGCGCTCGAAGCGGCTCGATCTCCGAGGCGCCCCGGCTCCCGGCAAGCGAATGCCTGACGACCGCCTGAGTCCGATCCTTCGCCTGGAACGGGTTTCCAGAAAGTTCGGTCCCATTTACGCTCTCAGAGGCCTGAGTCTGACCGTTTGCAAGGGCGAATTCATCGCCTTGTTCGGACCGAACGGGGCCGGAAAAACAACCCTGCTGAAAACGATCGCCCGGATACTTCCCCCGACTGCGGGCAAGCTGGAGTTCTGCAAAGAGCCGATGGGCCGAAGCGTCGGCTACGTTTCTCATCGGAGCCTGCTGTACGCTGATCTCACCGGGTTGGAAAACCTCCTTTTCTACGGCCGCCTGTACGATCTTCCGGATCCTTCGACCGCCGCCCGCCATATGCTCAGGAAGCTGGACTTGGAAAAGGCGCAGGATCAGATCGTTCGAACTTACTCCAGCGGTATGCGACAAAGGCTGGCACTGGCGCGCGCCCTGCTCCACGACCCTGAACTGCTCCTGCTGGACGAGCCCTACTCAGGGCTCGATCGCCACGGAAGCAGGGTGCTGCTGGAATTATTGAGAGACCTCAAGAAGGAAGGCAAGACGGTCCTGCTGATCACGCATAATCTGACGGAGGGATTGGAGGTCTGTTCCCGCGTTCTGATTCTGCGGGACGGGGAGTTGGCGCTGAACCGGCCTAGAGAAGAGATCTCAGCGGCCGACTTCGAACGGACCTATTTTCAGTCGGTCGACGGCTGAGACGGAGACCCTGTGCTGCGACCCCTTCGAATCATTTTCAGAATCGCTGAAAAGGACCTCCGCATCGAGTTCCGAAACCGTCAGGCGTTTCTGACAGTGCTCTTTTTCGCCTTTCTGATCCTGGTGATTTTCAAATTCGCTTTCGATCCCGGAGAAGAAACCGTCGGCGGCGCCATCTCCGGAATCCTCTGGGTGGCCCTCTTGTTTCCAGGAGTCATTCAGCTGAATCGTTCCTTCCAGCAGGAGATGGAGGAAGGCACGCTGTTCGGCCTGTTGCTGGCGCCGGTGGATCGGAGCTGGATCTTCCTGGGAAAGTTCGCCGCCAATTCGGTGTTTCTGCTGGCCGTCGACGGATTGATCCTGCTGGCGTTTCTGGCTCTGTACAACATTACGGCCCGCATCGAGCTGCTGTGGCTGGCACCTCTGGTCGCCCTGGCCGGAATTGCCTTCTGCGCCGTAGGCACGCTGTTTGCCGCCATGGTGAGCACGATTCGAACCCGGGATGTTCTCCTTCCCATCCTGCTGTTTCCGATCCTGGTTCCTGTGATCCTGGCCGCCGTCAACGCCACGCGCGAAATTCTGGAGCCCGTGGAGGCGGGCTTCTTCGCAAACTGGGTTCAACTGCTGGCGGCCTGTTGCGTCATATTTACCGCAGGCGCCTTCGTGGCGTTCGAATACGTGGTGGGAGAGTGAGCGCTGGATTGAATCGCTCGATTTCGAAGAAGCCCGTCTGCGGATACAATGGGACGGGATGGATGCCGCGATGACGGGTCGGAATGAATTGGGGTCGCAGCTAGCGCGCGCCGGAACGTGTTTGAGGCGGGCCGGTTGGCTGCTGGTCCCTCTATATGCGCTTATTGCAGCCGCCCTGTACGGCGCTTTTCTTTACGCGCCCACCGAGCGCGTCATGGGTGAAGTCCAGCGGATCTTCTATTTCCACGTCGGAATGGCATGGAGCGCTTTTCTGGCGTTCTTTGTAGTCTTTGTGGCCGGGACCGCCTATCTGATCACGAAGGACGTCTTCTGGGACCAGCTGGCAGCCGCGTCGGTGGAAGTCGGCGTCGTCTTTACGACCATCGTCCTGACGACCGGCCCCATCTGGGCCCGGCCCGTCTGGAACACCTGGTTCCCATGGGGGGATCCGCGGGTGATGACGACGCTGGTGCTCTGGCTGATTTTCATCGCTTACTTGATTCTGCGGTCCAGCCTGCCGGACGCAGAAAAGAAATATCGATTCTGCGCCGTCTTTGGAATCATCGGCTTTTTGGACGTCCCCATCGTCTGGATGTCGGTTCGCTGGTGGCGAACCATTCACCCGGTCCTGATCACTCCATCCGGATTTGAGATGGAGGCGGCCATGTTTTATGCGCTGATGGTGGCCGTTGCGGCCTGCTCGATTCTGTTGACCGTGCTGATCCTGCTTCGCACCTCGATGAGGTTGAACTCCAAGCTGCTGCAAGAAATCCGCCAGAGATCATTGGAAGAAAGACGGGAGAAGGGATGAATCTGTATCTGTTTGCCGGGTACCTTGTAATCTGGACCATTCTTTTCCTTTACATCGTGTTCTTGCAGCGGCGCCAGCAGCGACTGCACCGGGAGCTGGAGGCTCTGAGCCGTCAAATCTCTCAGTCGAATT
>DATKAT010000158.1:0-2926 GCA_035514675.1 Acidobacteriota bacterium
TAAACGGAAATCACCGAATAAGAAAAGACTTTTCCGTCACGATCTCTCCAGTAAACATTGAAGTTGCGGTGACCGTTTGCAAACGTGGCCAACCCCAGCACGTCCGGCTCGGTCAGGCGGGTTCCATCGGCAAGCACGCGATGCATCAGCCGGTAAGTCCCTTCGATACCTGCCGGATCGACCACCGATTCTTCGAGCGCGGGGGCTTCCGCCTCCGCACAGGCGACTGCAAACATGGGCAGCATCAACAACGACGCCATCGCTCCGATCTTCATAAGATTCCTCCCTCGCCGCGCGCCGGCAACCGGAAGCTGAAATTCTCCGATTCCATTCTGGTTCAGACGGACGGATGCGTTCAGGCGTGCGAGGCGAATCGGAATCGAGACATCTCAGGATTCGGCCTCTCGGCCTCAATCAATTACGGTTTCAACGGAGTTCCTCTATCTTACTCTCCGCAATTCCGACTCAGCAACGACGCCGAATCGCAGCCTGAAGCGGCTTCGGCGATTCGCCGCCCCGTCAATCTGGTCTGATGCGGGCCTGCACGCGAGCTTCTCTAATTTCAGATCGATCGGGAGCCGGCCCCTCCTGGGGAAAGGTCAGCCGCATTTCCGACCCAGCGCATCAATTGATCGTGCTCTGCCCCGGCGGGGGCAGATCTTCCGGAATGATGCTTTTGTTGATGTAGTCGTCCAGGTTGATGACGTAAGTGGTCTTGGCTTCCAGCAGGACCGGCGAGTGTGTGGCGGCGATGATTCTGAAATTCTTCTGATCGACCAACTCCATCAGCATCTTCAGGACGCGCCGCTGATTGGACTGAGACAGCGCCATTTCCGGTTCATCGAGCAGGAGCACGGTTCCATCGGGCAAGCTCGGAAAGGTGTCCCTGAAAAGGGACAGCATGATCTGTCCGTGGCTGGCCATTTCGAGAAACTCTTTCATGCGAGGCTCGTTCTGAAACAGATCCATTTGATTCCGAGGATTATGCTGCTCGGCGTCAAAAAAGACGACTCGCGCCGGGTTCAATTCCTTCAATTCGATCCGGTAGACGTAATTCTCCACTTGCTCCCCCCGAAATGCATAGTAGAGCGCGTGCAGCAGCGTCGACTTGCCCGTCCCGTTTTCGCCGGCCAGTAGGATCAGCGGGTGGGAAAGGTCGACGACCATGGGCATGATGAAATTCAGGTTTATGAAGACGGGATGGGTCAGGATCTTCAGATGCATGGCTTGGTTCACTCCTGAACGGCTCCGGAGCGACTGCTCGGCCGAAGCCGGGTGTTTTCAACTGCGGGGGGCCGGTTGCGGTCCCGTAAAAAGGTTCGCGATTCGCTGATGATGAATTGGATTCTGTTGCGGGATTCATCCCGTTGACTGAAAACTTCGGCGATTCTGGTCTGATTTGAATGAACTCCGGCCCGAAGCCGCTATCTTAATCCATCGGCCCGTAGTCTGTCCAACAGCAGCGGCGCTTCGAGCTCCCGGGGCAAATTCGAAACGGGCCCGATTTCGACAAAACACGACTTTCCGTGTTAGATTCCCTTGCGGAGAGACCGAAAGAATGTCCAAGACGATCACCGCTCCAGTCAGCGGCATGCGCGATTTTCTTCCCATTGAAGCCTTGCGTCGCCGGTATGCGGTCGCCATCGTCGAGGACGTATACCAGAGTTACGGTTTCGAGCCCTTGGAAACGCCGGTGATGGAACGTCTGGAAACATTGCTGGGAAAGTATGGCGAGGAGGGGGATCGTCTCATCTTCAGGGTGATGAAGCGAGGGCGAAAACTCCAACGGACTCTGCAAGAAGCGGGCGGGGAAAACGATCTTGCCGACGCCGGGTTGCGGTACGACTTGACGGTTCCGCTTGCGCGCGTCGCCGCGGAGTATCATGGGCGGCTTCCCCGATTTCTGAAGCGCTATCAGATTCAGCAGGTGTACCGCGCAGATCGCCCTGCCAGAGGCCGTTTCCGGGAGTTTTATCAATGCGATCTGGACGTCACCGGATCGAAAAGCCTTCTAGTGGAAGCGGAAATCCTTTCGGCCGCAGCCGCCGTGCTGGCGCGGCTTGGTTTTCCCGCCGGAGACTTCCAAATTCGCCTGAACCATCGCCGCGTGCTGTCGGCGCTGCTTCAGTCGGCTGGGGTCGCTCCCGCCTTGGAGGAAACGGCTCTGGTGGCGATCGACAAGATCGACAAGGTCGGCCGTTCGGGCGTCGGCCGGGAGTTGAAGGAGCGGGGCGTTTCGGAGCGGTGCGCTGAAACGCTGCTGCGCTGGATGGACGAGACTCCCGAGGAAATCGAATCCGTAATGGAGTGGCTCCTGAGCTTGTTCCAATCCGTTCCGGAAGCGGTCTCTGCAGTTCAGGATCTTCGTCAAATCGTGACGCTTTGCGCCGACGGGCCGGTCCAGGGCGCCCTGAAGATCGATCCCTATCTGGCTCGAGGCTTAGGTTATTATACGGGGGCGATTTTCGAGGTCGCGTTTCCGGACGTGCCTGGTTCGGCAGGAGGCGGCGGCCGCTACGACAACCTGATCGGAATGTTTTCCGGCCGGGAGGTCCCGGCCTGCGGATTCAGCCTCGGCCTTGAAAGGATTCTAATCCTTCTGGAGGAGCGCGACCTTTTTCCGCAAAACCTGGCGGGGCGGCCGGAACTTCTGGTGACCCTTTTTGACGAAGCGGCCATGAAGCATTCCCTGGCGCTTTGTCGCACGCTTCGTGGCGAGGGGTTTCGGGTCGATCTATATCCGGAGAACGACAGCTACGGGAAGCAGTTCAAGTACGCTGAACAGAGAAGCATTCGGTACGCCCTGCTGCTGGGACCGGAGGAACTGGAGCGGGAGGTTGTGACCGTGAAGGATCTTCAAACCGGTCAACAGCTTGCGCTACGATCCGGCGAGCTGGCCGAAGAGCTTCGCAGCCGACTCCGCTAG
>DATKAT010000159.1:0-6026 GCA_035514675.1 Acidobacteriota bacterium
TGCGCCAGCACGAAAAAACAAGTGGAGACTCGATCTCTTGCGTCCTCCCAGATCAACTCGAAGATGTATTCCTCTTCGCCGTCTCCCGGGACTCCTTCCACATAGGTGACTCGATCCGGCTCGATCAGCAACTCGCCCAACAGCCTCTTTCCGCGCACCAGCTGCACCACTCGCGTCTCGCCTCCTTCCCCGATCAGGTGCCAGTGCAGGTCCTCATCGTCGTAAAGGACTGCGTCGTGAGTCCCCGCCCTCACAATGCAGTTGTAGTGCCCGGCAAGCCACTTCCAAAACTCTTCGAGCGGAAGCGTTACAGGTTCCATGAACAAACATTATTGCCCCATGCGGGGCGGAAGGAAAGCGTTCCGCGTTCTGCGTTCCGCGTTCTTCATATTTCGGGGCTCGTTTAGATGTGCCGAAGGGCCGGCATGAGGCCGCAAGGCCGGCAGTCTTTAGCCCAGTCCGTGAGGGCTGGGTGCAAACAAAAAATCGAGAGCGCCCGTCAGGGCGCGGCACGGTTCGAAGTCGTTCTGCGTTCCGCGTTCTCGAAAGCTGATGCAACGGCGGCATCTATTGCAACGGTGCTGGTGCATCCTCTCGCCTGGAGGCCTCTAACCGGCATTTGAACGCAGCGGATCGGAATCTGCAATTCTCCAAGGAAAATCTCCCGTCCAGCCCTTGACAATTGCGAATTCTTCCCTTCCTCGCAAAATCGAACCCAGAACCCAGAACTAAATCCGCTATCGCGTGGCGGCCCACTTGGCCAGGTGCAGGTAGCGGCCCATTTCCTTTGGCGCCATCAGCGTCAGCAGCACGGCTTTTTGCACGTGAAGCCGGTTTTCCGCCTGATCGTAGACCAGCGAGGCGGAGGAATCGATCACCGAGTCAACGACTTCCTGGTTTCGATGGGCGGGCAGGCAGTGCATAAAGAAGGCCGCTTTGCCTGCCTGCCGCATGACTTCTTCGGTCACTTGGTATTTCTGAAACGCGGCCATCCTCTGCTCGGCTTCGTTTTCCTGTCCCATGCTGACCCACGTGTCGGTGTAGACCGCCTCGCTACCGTGAAGATCATCCAGTGAGGGACTCCATCGATAATCGACCTGAGGGCTGCTCCTCAGACGCTCGAAATCGGACTTGGCCGATTCCGGCGGTTGGTGGGACGGAGGCGTAACCGCCAGAAACGACATGCCGCACAGAGCCGCTGCATGTATCAGGGAGACGCAGACGTTGTTCCCGTCTCCGACGTAAGCCAGCCTCTTTCCCTCGGTTTCCCCCAATTTCTCTCGCAGGGTGAAAAGATCGGCCAGCGCCTGGCAGGGGTGCTCCTCGTCGGTCAGGGCGTTGACGACCGGAATTTCCGCATGTTCGGCCAACTGTTCGATAGCCTCGTGTGAAAAGGTTCTGGCGACCGCGCAGTCGAACCAGCGTTCCAAGTTCTTAGCCACGTCGTAAAGCGACTCTCGTTGGCCCAGCCGCGAGTCCTGCGTATCGAAGTAAACGGTCTCGCCTCCCAGCTGCTTCATTCCCAGTTCAAACGTGAGACGAGTCCGCAGCGACTGCTTTTCAAACAGCAGCACGGCGCTTTTCTCCAGCAGCATATTCCTGAAATTCCCGGGGCGCTCCTTCACCTCCCGCGCAATGAGCAGGAGCTGGCCCATCTGCTGAGGGGTGAGATCCTTCAGGCTGAGAAAATCCTTCATCCCTTCTCTTCCCCTCCTTCGCCGTCCAGTCGCCTGCGCCAGAATTCGAGCTGACGGCGGACCGGGAGGATGCCGGCGGCGCCGGCGTGCTTGCGGCGCTGCAGACTGCCCTGCGGGTCCAGCACCGAGATTACGTCTTCCCGGCAGCGAGGCTCGACGGAGCGAATCTCATCCACCGTCAATTCCGCCAGCCCAACGTCGCGCGCGATGGCCAGTCCCACTAGCTTTCCCACCTTTTCGTGCGCTTCGCGGAAGGGAACGCCGACCGATACCAGGTATTCGGCAAGGTCTGTGGCCGTCAAATGGCCCCGTTGCAAGTCCGCTTCAACGGCCTTTGCGTCGATCCGAAATCCCCGCACCGCAGCATGAAATATGGCCAGCGACGACGCCACCGCGTCGACGGTGGGAAACAAATGGGACTTGTCTTGCTGGAGGTCCCGATGGTAGGAGGTTGGGATTCCCTTCAGCAGCGTCGTCAGCGCCGCATTGTGACCGATGACGCTGGCGGTTTTTCCGCGAACCAGCTCCAACACGTCGGGATTTTTCTTCTGCGGCATCATGCTGCTGCCGGTGCAAAGCGAGTCGGGCAGTTCGATCCACCCCACTGCGGTGCTGGAAAGATAGATCAGATCTTCCGAAAAACGGCTCAAGTGAAGCATGATCTGCACGGCGATCTGACTGAGTTCCAGCGCGAAATCCCGGTCGCCTACGACGTCGTAGCTGTTGCGGAAAGCTCTTTGAAACCCCAGTTCTTCCGCCACCTTTTCGGGATCCAGGGCCAGCGTGCTCCCGGCCAGCGCGCCGGCCCCAAGCGGGCTGACTGAATGGATCTTCAGATAAGCGGCGATGCGCTCCCGGTCTCTTTCCATCATTTCGACCCAGGCCAGCAGGTAATGAGCCCAGGAAAGAGGCTGCGCTGCCTGCAGATGGGTCCAGCCGGGGAAAACCTGCTCGACCAGCGGCTCCGCACGCTCCACGAGCGCTGCCTGCAGGCGATGGGCGAGACGGCTCCACTCGGAAGCCGCTTCCAGGCAAAACAGCTTCAAATCGACGGCCACCTGGTCGTTTCGGCTGCGTCCCGCGTGAACGCTCCTGCCGGCGTCTCCGCAGAGTTCGTGCAGGCGCGCCTCGATGTTCATGTGTACGTCTTCCAACTCGTCTCTCCACGGAAACTCATTCCTTTGAATTTCTTCATCTATTTGGTCGAGCGCCTTCAGAATCCGCTGCAGGTCCGAAGCGGACAGGATCCCTTGACGAGACAGCATGCGAACGTGGACCCGGGTGCCCGCCAGATCATAGGGGGCCAGTCTCCGATCCAGATCGACCGAACGAGTGAACTGCTGCACGTCGCGATCGACTTCCTCCTGAAACCGCCCCGCCCAGAGCGCTTTCTTCCGGTCGTCGACAGGCCTGCTCACTTCGAAACGCCCTCTTTGAGTCTGACGGCGGCAATCCGCAGCCGCAGGCCTTGCAGCCGAATAAAGCCCTCGGCGTCCGCCGGCGTGTAGACGTCCTCATGCTCAAAGGTGGCCAAGGAGGAATCGTACAGGCTGAACGG
This sequence comes from Acidobacteriota bacterium, assembly GCA_035514675.1. Classification (GTDB taxonomy): domain Bacteria; phylum Acidobacteriota; class UBA6911; order RPQK01; family JAPXNP01; genus DATKAT01. Next base: position 3,256 of record DATKAT010000159.1, read on the forward strand.
AGACCGCCGCCCCAAAATCGTGCAATTGCCCTTGTGCAAACGAACCCGAACTTCGCCGGAAACGTGTTTCTGCGTCTCCTTCAAACCGGCGAGCCACACCCGCATCTCAGGCGTAAACCAGAATCCGTAGTAAATGCGTTCTGCAATCTTCGGCGCCCAGTCTTCCTTCAGGTGCTGGACCTCTCGATCCAGCGTGATCGATTCGAGCGCCCGATGCGCTCGGTGAAGAATCGTGGCCCCGGGGGTTTCGTAGACTCCTCTGGATTTCATCCCCACCATCCGATTCTCGACGATGTCAACCCGACCGACTCCGTGCTCCCCGCCAAGCGAATTCAGCTCTTCCAGAAGCTTCACCGGCTCCATCGTCACTCCGTCGACGGCCACAGGGACCCCTTCCTTCCATTCAATTACGACTTCCGCACCCTCGTCCGGCGCCTTTTCGGGCGACACCGTACGCAGAAAAATATTTTCGGGAGGGGCTTCCCATGGGTCCTCCAATACGCCCCCTTCGTAGGATGTGTGCATGATATTCATGTCGATGCTGTAGGGCTTTTCTTCGCTCGAAGCCACGGCGATTCCGTTCTCGCGGGCGTAGGCGATCAGATCCTTCCTCCCCCGGAATTTCCAGAATCGCCACGGGGCCAGAATCTTCAAGTCGGGCGCCAGCGCCTGGAATGCGAGTTCGAATCGCACCTGATCGTTCCCTTTTCCAGTTGCGCCGTGCGCCACGCAATCGGCGCCCCATTCGCGGGCGGTCAACGCCTGCCAGCGGGCAATGACCGGACGGGCCAGGGAGGTCCCCAGAAGGTACTCCCCTTCGTAAACGGCGTGAGCCTGAACGGCCGGTAAGACGTATTCCTCGATGAATTCCCGCCTCAAATCCGCTACCACCACCTCGTCGGCCCCTGTGGCCAGCGCCTTTCGATGCACCTCTTCGAGATCTTCGTCCTGTCCGACATCCGCCACAAACGCCAGCACCGGGCGCCCGTATTCGGCCTTCAGCCAGTGCAGCATCACCGAAGTATCCAGCCCCCCGGAATAAGCCAACACGATTTTTTTCATCGCTCCACCGCCTCCCAGATCAACTCCTTGGCCCGCTCCGCATCCGCGTCCTCCGAAAGGACGACCAGCACCGTGTCCTCTCCGGCTACCGATCCCAGGATCAGCGGATCGTTCAGCGCGTCGACGCGATACGCCGCCGCCGCCGCCGTCCCGGCTTCCGTCTTCACGACCACCAGGTTTCCGCTGGCGTCCATTCTCTGTATCAGTCGGGTCGACTTCCCCGGAACTGAATATTTATACGTCCCGCGAGCGCCCACCGCCTTAACGACGCCCAGCTCCTTCAGGTCCCGGGACAGAGTCGCCTGCGTCACTTCCATTCCGTCTTTCTTCAAGGCCTTCCGCAGGTCCTCCTGGCTGGCGACGTCGCTTTCCCGAATCAGACGCAGGATTTCCCCTTGCCGCTTCCGCTTGTCCATTAACGGCTCCTTCACCCTCTTTGGAATGAATGATTATACAGCATGAAGTGCCCACTCCTCACTTGCAGTCCGAAGCGGTCCGTCGAAAGTCCGGCCTCGAACCTTCGCACGCTTTTCTCTGGTATCATTCTTCAGAAGTTCCTGCTCCGCCGGCACGCAGGAATGGGGAATCCGGGTGTTAGGAGCATAGACAATGGCGCGATTCAGACTTCTCCAGCCGCCCTCGCTGGCAGAAAGGCTTGAAAACCTCTGCCTGCGCCGCCAGGCGGCGACGGTCTCGATCGGAGAAGATTCCGTTGTCGCGCACGGCTTCTTTCGAAGTTGTTCCGAAGGCGATCTCTCACTGGTTCTTCGCGATTTGGAGGACGCCTTCCCGGTTCCCGCCGGCGCTCCTTGCACCGTCTTATTCGCCGAACATGGAAGACCTTATTTTTTTGCGGCGCCGATCGACGGGCTGACCCGAAAGAATCCAAACCGCCCCATGCTGATGCTGCGCAAGCCGGAAGAAATCGTCGCCGCCGAACGAAGGAATACGTTTCGCGTCCCCATGTCCTCCAAATCCATGCTGGCCGCCGAAGTTTCCCTCGGCGATCGCAACTGGGAAGCCGATCCCGTCGATATTAGCCTGGGGGGCGTCTTCCTGCGGTTTTCGGAAAAGGACTTCCCCCTGTTTCAGCCCGACGAGGAGGTCTCGGTGCGACTCCGAATCCACGATCAGGATGCGCGGCTTCCAGGAATCGTTCAGCGGCGCGAAGGATCCTGCTACGGAGTTTTCTTTCCGGACGCACTCAGAAAACTCCGCAACGGCCTGTTGGAGCCGGTCGATTCCCTGCGGGGAATCGTCGAAGCGCTGGAGGAAGACTGGCTGCTGCACGCATTGCATTAGTTTCAGGTCCAGAGTTCAAAGTTCCGAGGTTAGAGTTATGGGATTCGCGAGCTTGCCAGTCATGCTGTAGCTCATCTGCGGCGAAGATCCTCCCGAAAAGCGACGGTTCTTGCACAGTTCGAATAGAACCGCTTCGATATTTACGCATAGTAACCTGAAACTCGGAACTCGGAACTTTGAACTCGGAACTGTCACGCCACCTGTCGAAAATCCCGATACAGTGTGTCCCGTTGAACGGGAGTGAAGCCGGCCTGGCGAATCAACTCGACGAGGTCGTTGCTGGAGGCCTGATAGTGGGCGCCGGCCGTGCTGATGACGTTTTCCTCGATCATGATGCTTCCCACATCGTTGGCGCCGAAGAAAAGGGCCAGTTGGGCCACCTGCAGCCCTTGCGTCAGCCACGAAAC
>DATKAT010000160.1:0-3182 GCA_035514675.1 Acidobacteriota bacterium
ATGGATCTCCGAAATCCGTCGCCGCAGATCGGACTCGGTCAGACCCTCCTGAAGTTCGGCCAAAGCGATCTGATAGGTTCTCTTCGTGATCTGATTGGCCAGGCGCATGAGTTCGATCTCAAGGGCGCTTTTCGTCCTCCGGCAGCCGTAAGAGATTTCTCCGCCGTCGACCAACTCGACGGCAGGCCTCAATTCGCGCAGCCCGTTCAGTATAAAGAGCCGCGTGGAGGGCTCGATCCCCACCTTTCCGGTGCGTATCCCGCGATCCTGCAGGGCTTCCAGGATTCTCCGGTAAGGGCTTTGGTCTTCGGCCCAGGTCCTGATTTCCGCCTGAGGAAGGCGGATCAGTTCGCGAGCCCGCTCCTCTTCAAAGGCGGGACAAATGAACGCCGGCGCGCCCTGCAGTGGAATGACTAGCCCGAACATCCGTTCGCTGCGCCTCCATCTGACGCCGCTAAAGTACTCGAGCGTGGCACCCGATTCGGTGACGAAGGCGGAGTGCCCGCCCTCGCGCATCCATCTGCGTGCCTTTTCCAGACGATGCTCGAATTCCTCAAGCGGGAGCGGCCGTACGTGTGCGGTCATGCTGGACAGGCCGTCCAGCGGATCAGGCGCTGCCGCTTGGTCTTCTGGTTCAGTTCCCGTCGGCGCGCAAGCTGCGGCCGCACAGGCGCCCGCGGCTGCAGCAGTCTTGAGCCATTCGCGTCGTTTCAGCTTCATGATTGCACCATTCTGCCATCTCGCTGATGAAAGAGGGGGAAACGAGGGAGAGCGGAGAATGTCCGCTGCAGAAAGCCGGCAATTACTTTCTCAACTGCACTCGAAATCCGGCCACGATCAGATGGGTTCCGAAGTCCTGGGGAAGCGTCAGCAGTTTTTCGTTGTAGCCGTAGTGGTTCCAGCGGCCGTAGAGTTCGATGGTTTCGGTGATGGGCACTTCGAGCATCACCGAGGGTTGATGATAATTGAGCGGAAAGTCGCCGCTGACGCTGAAGCCGGTGTATCCCAGGTGCAGTCGGCTGCCTCGGATCAGCAACAGGCTGGTGTGGAGGCCGCCCGCGCTGGTCTTCTCCCGGAAGGCGAAGCGGTCGGCTATAAAGGTCTGTGGTTCGATGAAGATCAGATCGTTTGTCCAGCGCTGGCGCGAATAATGGGCTGACACCGAGAACCGATGAAGCGGCGCCCAAGAGACTTCGATGCCGGCGTCGCGGTTTTCCGCAGTCAGATCCAGTCCTGCAATGTCGTTTTCATGGTCGAAAAGCAGGACGCTTCCCCTGATTTCCAGCGTCTCCAACGGCCGGGACCGCCCTTTGATCCGAATCCGGTCGAAGTCTACGGGATCCATTCGGAGAACGGCCCGATCGGTCCGCCCCAGTTCGTAATCCACGTCGAAATGGTGGCGGTTTCGGAAGTTGAGTCCGCCTCCTAGAATCAGGATGTTGCGATTCCAGGAGTGCATGCGATCGAGTTTCAGTTCGCGGTGATCGAACCGGTGCCCGGCCCGCAGTCTCAGCCAAGAATTCGGGCGAAGGGTTGCAGTCAATTCCTGCAGATCCTGAACGAATTCAAAGCGGGTGCTGTCAGACGACTGCGACGTCAGTTCCGGGATCAAATTCGGGCTGAGAAGCGGGTCCACGTCGGTGAAAGTTTCTTGCGCGAAGAGTTCGCCCGCCACGTGGAACCGGCGGGTCCGCAGCTTCTCGGTGATCTCTAAAAAGGGAAAGAACCGCCAGGAGACCTGACCTTCCGCGCTCAAGCTGGGAGACTTCGCAGAAGACGCGATCTGAGTCTGCTGCGAATGGAAAAAGGCACGCTGGCTACGCGAAAAGAAATTTCCCGAAAGCGACTCCCGAAAAGAGTTGTCGAATCTCCCCAGCCGGTAGGTGAAGGCGCCCCGAAAGTCCAGGTTGGGGCGGGCGTAAAACGAAGCGAAGGCGCGTGAATAAGGGCTGGAGCCGCGGAAGTCGGTTGCTCCGTCCTCACCAGCGGCAAATATCGGGCGTCCCAGGAAGGTTCCCGGCAGGTTCCCGTCCTGCAGACCGTCCGCCCGAAAGCTCGTTTCATCTCGGAACCAGGTCCAGCCCTGTTCCAGCCGGAGCGCCAGTCGCGAGACCTGGATGTCGACTCCGCCGCCCAGATCATCCGAAGACTGGCTCAGATCGGCGCCCGTCTGGAACTCGTCTGCGTCGGTCGCGAACGTCGTATCCGCTCCTCCGCCGTGGGATGCTCTGCGGTAACTGAAAAAAGGAGAGAGCTTTCGGCCGGGAAGCAGCTTCAGTTCCACTCCCAGATTCCTGCGGAAGGTGTCGAATCGATGCTGAGAAGGCAGGCCCTGCTGGAAGAAGGGGTTGGCGAAGGACGGGATGGAACTGAAGTACTCGGCCTTGAAGTAATCGAAGCGAAGCTCGTACGCGCCGTTTTTGCCCATGAACAGGCGAGCGGTGTTGTAAGGCTCGCCTCCCCAGCTGTTCATGCGCAGCTCGACACGATCGGCCCACTCGCTGTCAAGGGAGAGCAGCAGGTCGCCGGAGAAGAGCTTCGGACCTTCTCCCAGATCGATCTGCGAACGATATTGATCCCGGCTGCCGCGAAATCCCGACTCCCAACGGTGCCCGAAATCGAGCCGGATTTCGTAGTCCTCTGCCTGAGCGCGCAGATCGGGCCAGACGGTCAACGAAACGGCCGATAGAATCAAAACCTGCAGCAAAAGGAGCGCTTGTTTCATTCCGGATTCACTGAAGGAAGAACGGGCTGGCGTTGGATCCATGGATTTCCCGATGGCAGATCGTGCAATTGCGAAATCGAGGGCTGCGAATGTCGTGAAAAGCGGGAGGCTGGCTTCCGGCGATTCCCGCCGTCATGCTGTGGCATTCCAGGCAGAGCTGGTGTTCTTGACTCCGCTTCAGCATCCTCGCATGAACGGAGCCGTGAGGCTGGTGGCAGCTCTGACAACTGTTGGCCCGAACGGCCAAATGCTCGAACACGAAAGGGCCCCTCTTTTCGCTGTGGCAATCCAGGCAGGCGTTTTGCCTTTCCGTATTCGGAATCGCGCGAAAGCTGTCCTCCAGATGAGCGTCGTGGCAATCGATGCACCTCATGGCGCCCTGCAGCACGGGATGATGGAACGGCTTTTTGAATTCCGCCGCCGCCAGTCCGTGGCAATCCGCGCACAGAAGATTGGC
>DATKAT010000161.1:0-8339 GCA_035514675.1 Acidobacteriota bacterium
CTTCGCCGGTTTTCCCGTCTTTCTCTGGGTGTTTTTCTGCTCCAACTTGATCTGGCTGGGCTTCGAAGCCTTTAATTTTCGGCTTCAGAACTGGTATTACCTGAGCGTCAGCCATGAAGACTGGCTGCGCTGGCCGGGCTATCTCCTGGCGTTTGGCACAGTTTTGCCGGCGATTTTCGAAACGGAGAAGTTCCTGCAGCACCACAAGGTGTTCTCAGGTCTTCGCGGGCCCCGGCTTCGGGTCGATTCCGGACTTCGGAATCGTTTAGCCGTGCTGGGAACGATTCTGGCGGCGGCTGCGCTGCTGCGTCCCGACCTGTTTTTCCCGGCGATCTGGCTCGCCTTTTGCTTTCTTCCTGAGCCATTCCTGCTGCGTTGGCAAGAGGGGCACCATTCGTTCCTGGCGCAGATAGCCTCGGGGAATTACGAGCGACTGGCTCGGACCCTTGCCGCGGGCCTGATCTGCGGTATTCTGTGGGAGTTCTGGAACTACTGGGCCGGTTCGAAATGGGTCTATTCGCTCCCCTACTTCGAATTTGGCAAAATCTTCGAAATGCCCATTCTGGGCTATATGGGATTCCCCTTCTTCGCGGTCGAATGCTTTCTGCTCTACGCGTTTCTCGGCCGAATCGGGGAGCGGTTGCGTTCGCGGGGGCGGGTCGCCGCCACGGCGGGCTGGGTCTGCGCGTTGCTGTTCATGTTCTGGGCGATTGCCGGAATCGATCGCTGGACGGTCGTTTCTTTTAAGGCGATTTTCCAGTAAGAACGCCGGGAGACGGTTGAAGGATCCGCTTAGCCCGCATTTCTCACACGCCTCCGACTGCGGCGGCGGATAGCGGCGCGTCTACTGCGTTGCCGCTCCTCGGCCTGCTCGACGGACAGCACGAGTACGACTGCGCGGGCCTTCGTCGCGCGCCTTGGTTCCGCGCCGCTCTCCGCCGCCTCGCGACGGAGACGTGTGAGAAATGCGGGTTAGGCCTTCGTTTGCGTCAACCCTTGGTCGCCGCAGCAGGAGGAGAATTGGAAATGCGGCAGCGGCCCCGGACTGTTTGGCGGAGAGGGAGGGATTCGAACCCTCGGTACGGGGTAAACCGCACACGCGCTTTCCAAGCGCGCTCCTTCAGCCACTCGGACACCTCTCCGGCTGATTTCGGAGGAGGTGGGATTCGAACCCACGTGCCCGGCTCATCACCGGGCAACCCGATTTCGAGTCGGGCCCGTTATGACCACTTCGGTACTCCTCCGTAGAGTCCTAAAGAGGATAACACTACTAGCTTCGCGCAGTACGTCGAGCACGCCGAAGAGCGGCAACGCAGTAGACGCGGCGCTTTTCGGTGCCGCAGTTGAAGCCGTGTGACACTAGGGAAGTTTCGCGGCTCCGGCGATTCGTCCGTACCTTCAGGAAACGTCCGATTCAGGTATAGTGAAGATTCCATATCGCATGCCAGGTTTCGGGCCCTGTGCGACATGTCCCTCGAACCATGTCAGGTCCGGAAGGAAGCAGCATTAAGAGGATCCACATGGGCGCCGCAGGATCCCCGAAACCTGACCAGAAGCTCCCGGCCGTCGGAAGCGAAGGGAGCTGGAAATGCGCTCGGCGGCGATGTAGTTTCATGGAAGATGACGGATCGAAGATGACGTATCAGGTAACGGCTCGCAAGTGGCGGCCGCAAAGTTTTGAGGAGATCATCGGCCAGCAGGTCGTGACTCAGACTCTTCAAAACGCGATTCGTTCCGAACGCATCGCGCATGCCTTCCTCTTTTCAGGGGTCAGAGGCGTCGGGAAGACGTCGACTGCGCGGATCCTGGCTAAAGCCCTCAACTGCATGCAAGGGCCGACGCCGCAGCCCTGCGGCCAGTGCGACCCCTGCCGGGAAATCGCTTCCGGCAACTGCATCGATGTATTGGAAATCGACGCCGCTTCGAACACCGGGGTGGACCACATTCGCGAACTTCGGGAAATGGTCCGCTATGGAACCGCCAGGGACAGGTTCAAAGTGTTCATCATCGACGAAGTGCATATGCTTTCGAACGCGGCGTTCAATGCTTTGTTGAAAACGCTTGAAGAGCCGCCGTCCCACGTGAAGTTTATTCTGGCTACCACCGAGCGTCACAAGATCCCGGTCACGATCACCTCCAGGTGCCAGCAGTACGAGTTCCGGCCGATTCCCTTTTCTCAGATCCTGGAGCGGTTGCGCCGGATCACGGAAAAGGAAGGGATCCAGGCCGGCGAATACGCCTTGCGCACCATAGCGGCCAGCGCGCAGGGGAGCATGCGCGACGCCGAATCGGCATTGGACCGGATCGTCGCCTTCTGCGGGAATCAGATCGAAGACGAGGACGCGCGCGCCCTGCTCGGCGCGGTCGACGAGAAACTGATATCCGACCTTCTGGACTCAGTTACGGAGAAAGACTCGCCGGCGCTCATCCGGCAGATTCAAGAGATCGGCCGAAGCGGAATCCCGGCCCAGAACTTCTGCCGCCGGATGATCGAATATCTCCGGGCGGTCATGGTCTGCAAGGTGACCGGATGGGATGAAAGCCTGCTGCAGGCGCCGGACTCCGAAAGGGAGGACTTGGAAAGGCAGGCAGAGCGGTTCTCGGAGCTCGATCTCATCCGCTATTACGATCTTTTGACGCGGACCGAGGGCGAGTTGAAGTGGCACGCTCTGCCCTTCGTGCACCTGGAGATGACGCTTCTGAAACTGGTCGAGTTGGCGCGTTTGCCCAGGCTGGAGCAGGTGATCGAGCAGTTGCAGAGCGGTCAGGGAGCGCCTGGTTTGTCGCCCCTGCCGGAGGCTCCGGCAAGCCCCCCGCCGCCGAAAATCAGCAAGCCGTCGGGCAAGAATCCGGCTCAGCCGGAAATCGCCGTCGAGAGCCGACCCGAGCCGACGGAAGCCGCGCCCCCCAATCCGCCCGAGGCGGAGATAGACGCAGAAATCGAAGAAGCCGATCCAGTCGAATTGCTGCTGAATCATCTGCATGAGGAAATGGTGCCGCTGAAGGAGCAGTTGCGGCGGGCGAGAATCGTGTGGAACGAAGCCGCAAAGATCTCGCTGACGTTTCCGCACGAATTCAGCTGGCAAGCGAAAGCCCTGCAGGATCCGGAAAGACTCGAAAAGCTGGCCCGCGCTTGCGCCCACATCAGCGGCGTGCGGCCCAGTATCGAAATCAGCGTGGAGGAGCCCGATCAGACCTCCGAGGCCCGGGAAGACCCCTTGAAGGATCCGAAAGTGCGGAAGTTCGTGCAGGAGTGGAACGGTAAAGTCAGCGTCGAATGGGAGGATCAGAGTTCATGAAAATGAAGCAGCTGCAGCAAATGATGGAACAGGCCCAGGCCATGCAGAAGCAGATGGAGGAGCAGATGGGCCAGTTGACCGTTGAAGGCAGCAGTGGCGGTGGGATGGTGAAGGTCACCATGGACGGTCACAAGAATCTGAAAGCGCTGCAAATAAACCCGGAAGCCGTCGATCCCGAAGATGTTGAAATGCTGCAGGATCTCGTGCTGGCTGCCGTCAATGAAGCCGCCCGTAAGGTGGACGAGACCGTCGGAGAGCAGCTCGGCTCTTTGACCGGCGGTCTGAAAGGACGCCTCTAGGAAGGATCGGCTGAAACGGTGAGCGAAAACAAGGACCCGGTTCAGGGGCTGATCGACGAATTGAAGAGGCTGCCCGGCATCGGGCCGAAATCCGCCCAACGGCTCGCGTTTCACCTCCTGAAGAAGCCGCGCGACGAGTGCCGACGCCTTTCCGCGGCCATCGAACGCCTCGCGACCGGACTTCAACTCTGTTCCGCCTGCAACAACATCACGGACAGCGATCCCTGCCGGATCTGCAGGGATGCCTCTAGAGACGGCTCGACCATCTGCGTCGTGGAGGAGCCATTCAACATCCTGTCCATTGAACGCAGCGGAGGCTTCCGGGGCGTCTACCATGTCCTGCACGGAGCGATCTCGCCCATCAATGGAATCGGTCCGGACGAACTGAAGATCGGAAATCTGATGACGCGGCTCAAAGACGGGCGGGTCGAGGAAGTCATCGTCGCCACCAACCCGACCGTGGAAGGCGAGGCCACGGCGCTCTATCTCTCAAAACTCATCAAGCCGCTGGAAGTAAAGATTTCCAGGATCGCGCTGGGCGTACCGATGGGCTCCGATATCGAGTACGCCGACAGCGTCACCCTGTCCCGAGCGCTGGCGGGACGGCAGAGCCTTTAGTGCAAAGTGCAAAGTGCTAGGTTCTAGGTGCTAAGTGCTGGGTGCGTTGTGCTTGGTGCTTAGTGCCGGGTGTTATGTTCGTCGTTCCTAGCCCGGGTTTTGGTCGAGCCTTAGGACACGCTTTATCCGCATTTTTTTAGCGGCCAGACGAGGCTGGGCAAATATCTTCATCACATGGACGTGAAAAAGCACCAAGCACCCAGCACTTAGCACTTAGCACCAAAAGAGTGGTAGCCCCAACGGGATTCGAACCCGTGTTACCGGCGTGAGAGGCCGGCGTCCTAGTCCACTAGACGATGGGGCCACGGAGGGTGCGCACTGCCTGACCGCGTCAGAAGAATTGTACATTTTTTCAAGCGCTCCCCTCTCTTGTCAACCGATGCTCCATCCGACAAAATGCGTCTGTGCGAAAGTGTGCGAGTTCGTGAATCGACGACGGTTTTTGCCTCACATGGTCATCGGAGGCGTGCCCCAACTGGGTTTTCGGCCAAGCCGGTCCGCAAACGAAGGAGGTGCTCCAACTTGACAGACACGATGCGCGCCATGGTCTTTCGGACCGCAGGGCTTCCGCTGGCCGAGGAACAGGTGGCGATACCTCGTCCCGGTGCCCGCGAGGTCCTGATTCACGTCGACGCCTGCGCGGTCTGCCGGACCGACCTGCATATTGTCGACGGAGACCTGAAAGATCCCAAAACAGAGCTGATTCCGGGTCACGAGATCGTCGGAAGGGTCGTGGCTGCCGGGCGGGAAGCGTCCCGTTTTCAGCCAGGTGATCGGATCGGCGTCCCTTGGTTGGGGTGGACCTGCGGTGAGTGCGCCTACTGTCGTGAAGGGCGGGAGAATCTATGCGACCGGGCCCGGTTTACCGGGTATCAGCGGGACGGCGGTTTCGCCGAATATGCGGTCGCCGACGAACGCTTTGCGATTTCGATTCCCGCAAGCTATGAACCCGTCGACGCCGCGCCGTTTCTCTGCGCCGGATTAATCGGTTATCGGACCTACCGGATGGCCGGCGCCGAGGCCCGTCGCCTCGGCCTGTATGGTTTCGGCGCGGCCGCTCACCTGGTCGCGCAGATTGCACTGCATGAAACCAGGGAAATCTACGCCTTCACCCGCCCGGGAGATGAAGAAGGACAGCGGTTCGCCCTCGCCGTCGGCGCAACGTGGGCCGGAAGCTCGGACCAGTCCCCCCCTGCGCCGCTGGATGCCGCTTTGATTTTCGCGCCGGTGGGCGCTCTCGTGCCGCAGGCCCTCCGTCAGGTCCGGAAAGGCGGAACGGTCGTCTGCGGCGGAATCCACATGAGCGAAATTCCTGCTTTTCCCTATGAGATTCTGTGGGGGGAGAGGATCGTGCGCTCGGTTGCGAATCTGACCCGCCGGGACGGCCGGGAGTTCTTCGCAGCCGCAGCCAATGCAGGAGTGCGGGCCAACGTGCACACCTACCCTCTGAGCAAGGCCAACAAGGCCTTGGCCGACTTGCGCGAAGGGCGCCTCACCGGGGCGGCGGTGCTGCTTCCTGAAGCGTGAAGGGCGGGCCGTTCGAAAAGAGTTCGAAGTTCGAGTTTCAGGAATAACGGCAACGCGTCCTGGTGAATCCGGATTATGCTCCGGTTTTCGATATCAGGCCTTGCGCCGCGGCCAGCTCCGCGTTGAGGATCGAACCCCCGGCCGCTCCTCGGATCGTGTTATGGGAGAGGACGACCATCTTCAGGTGCAGGTGGGGATCGGGCCGGATCCTGCCGACCACCGTGGTCATCCCGTTACCCTCCATTCGGTCCAGTTGCGGCTGAGGGCGATTCGATTCGTCACGAACGAGAATGACCGGATCGGGACACGACGGGAGGGCCCGGACTTCGGCGGGCGCCTGAAACGCTTTCAATGCTTCCGCGGCCTGACCGGCGTCCGCCGGCCGCATGAGCTCGACGCTCATGCAGACCAGGTGCCCGTCCCGGACCGCCACCCGATTGCAGTGCGCTGAAATGGTGAAAGGCGCCGGCTCGACGGCATCGCCCTGCATTTCGCCCGTAATCTTGAGCGGCTCCGACTCCAGTTTTTCTTCTTCATTCGAGATAAACGGGATGACGTTGTCCTGGATGTCCAGCGAAGGGACGCCCGGGTACCCGGCGCCCGAAAGAGCCTGCAAAGAGACCAGGAACGCCTTCTTAACGCCGAACTCGCTTTGCAGAGCGCTCAGCACGATGGAGACCCCCGTGCTCGTGCAATTGGAATTGGTGACGATGAAGCCCTTCCACCGGCGGCGGCGGCGCTGTGTCTCGATCAGCCTCAGATGCGGATGGTTGATTTCCGGCAGCAGGATCGGGACGTCCGGTTCCATTCGAAAGGCGCCGGCGTTTGAAAAGACCGCTGCACCGGCCTCGGCGAACTTCGGCTCGAGCTCGCGCGCGACTGCCGATGGCAATGCCGAAAATACCACCGGAGCGAGGGTCGCTTCCGGAGACGTCGCAAGGATCGGCAGCGACTCGGCCTTTTCCGGCAGCCTTTCGGGAAGAATCCATTCGCAGGTTTCCCGGTACATTTTCCCGGCTCGGCGCTCGGACCCGGTCAAGGCCGTCAGCTCGAACCACGGATGGCTCTCCAGCAACTGAACGAATCGCTGCCCGACGCTGCCGGTGGCGCCGAGAACTGCAACCGGAATCTTTTCTACCGCCACTTTCCGCACTCCTTTTACTCAATCAATGAATGGATCGCCCGAACGGCGCGCTCCATTTCGTCGGCCTTCACCATCAGACTGATCGCGACCTCCGACGAGCCCTGGGCGATTGCGATGACGTTGACGTTTTCCTTTCCCAGCGCGCTGAAAATCTGTCCCGCCACGCCAGGCGTATGCTGCATTCCGACTCCCACGACCGTGACGATGACGGCTTCTTCGGAGGCCCAGATCCGGTCGATGTCCCGATTCTGAATTTCGATGACGAAGGCCCTTTGCAAAGCCCCGACCACGCGATCGGCGGATTCCGCCGGGACGGCCAGGCAGATGCTCTGTTCCGAAGAAGCCTGACTGATCAAAATGACGCTGGTCCCGGTTGAGGCCACAGCTCCAAAGGTTCTGGCCGCGACGCCGGGAACGCCCAACATTCCCCGCCCTTCCACCGTCACCAGCTTTTGTCCGCGAATTGCGGTGACCGCCTGTATTGTCTTTCGGTCGTCGCTCTGGCGGCGGGCCGTCAGTTCCGTCCCAGGGTGATTAGGATTAAAGGTGTTGAGGACTTTGAGCCGAATTCCGGCCTCGATCACCGGGCGAATCGTTTTCGGGTGCAGAACCCTGGCGCCGAAATAGGCCAGCTCCCCCACTTCGCGATAGGAAAGAAGCGGAATCGTTCGGGCGTCCGAGACGATGCGGGGATCCGCCGTCATCACCCCGTCCACATCGGTCCAGATCCAGACCTCGGCTGCCTGCAACGCGACGGCGAGAATGGCAGCCGAAAAGTCGCTGCCGCCCCTGCCAAGCGTGGTGGTCACTCCCTCGGCGGTGGCGCCCAGGAATCCGGTGACGACGGGCACTTCGCCTTGCTTCAGGTGCGGAAGCACTCTTTCCTGCGTTCGCTGCCCCGTCTCCAGCATGTTCGGGTGCGCAGACTGAAACTGATCGTCTGTGAGGATCAACTCCGTCGCCTCCAGAGCTACGCTTGGAAGGCCTCGGTCCTTCAGGATTTCGGAAAAGAGGCGCACGCTGAAGCGCTCGCCCAGTGAGGCCACGGCGTCGAGCGCCCGCGGAGTCGCCTCGCCCAGCACCTGAATGGCTCTCAACAGGTCTTCAAATGCGCCGACCAGCGCGTCAAATTCCGCAATGAGAGCCGCCTTGCGAGCCTGGTCGGGGACCATCCGATCGGCTAGTACGACGTGCCTCTCGCGCAGTTGCGGCGGCGCCTCCTCCAGAATCGGTTTTACTCCGGCCGCCGCTCGAAAAGCGCTGTCCAGCAGAAGATTCGTCACCCCGGAAGCCGCCGACACGACGACCACGACGTCCCGCCATTCCCGCTTGGCCGAGTCAACGACTCGCCAGGCGTTCTCCAGCGCCTCAGGGCCGCCCACCGAGGTCCCCCCGAACTTCATTACCAGCAGTGACTCTTTCATCGCACCGTGTCCCTTAGTCAGTCCAAAA
>DATKAT010000162.1:0-9871 GCA_035514675.1 Acidobacteriota bacterium
TTGACGGCACTCTCTACCCCGAAACCGAACCGCCAAGCGACCTGACGGATGTCCTCGACCGTGCGGATTTTCTCGCAAGACTCTGCGCCGCATGGGATTTCGGCGTTCTTCCCTACCCAGAGACGGTTGTTGAGATCCGTAAATCAGGCTGGCGGGATGCCGTGGAGAAATGCCGGCTGCTCACCTCTCCTTCGTATCATCTGCTGCGGGACTGGCACCGCCTGCCTCCGCTCCCGTACCTGGGACGGCGCCTCGCCTACATTGCAGACGACCCCAACCTGGATTATGTATGACCCGGCGGATTCGCTCGGGGGGAACCGCTGCCCCGTCGCCCGTTGCGACCTCCTTCAGCCAGCCCGCATTTCTCACGCTGGTTTGTAGCGAGGCGACGGAGAGCTGTGCGGATGCAAGGCGCGCAGAGCGCCTGATTCGGGTTCCGCGGTTCCGGGGTTCCGCGGTTCCGGGTTACCAGTCGAATCGGAAGGCCCCATTTCGACTCCTGGCTCCCGCATTCCGTGTTCCCCGTAGGTGCGACGCAGCAGGCGCGGCGGTATCCGTCGCCGCGGTAGAAGCAGTGGGCGAAATGCGGGCCAGACGGTTGGTGAGATCCGCAAATCAGTTTAACGGGATGCCCTGGAGAAATGCCGGATGCGGGCGACCGTTAAAACGCAGCCTGCTGTGTCTGAACGTCCTGATCGTAAGAATGCAGCCTTTCCACCCGATTGCGGGCCCGAACGAGCTCGGGATTTCCTTCTTCGAAGTACTCCTCCAGCACCGGAAGGCTTTCTGCAATCAGCGGCCGGGCTTCCGAAATTCTGCCCTGCAGAAGGAGACATTCTCCCAAGGTGCTTAATGCGATGTTGTAGATGATCGGATTCTGATAGCGAGACAGAATCTCGACTGCTTCCAAAAGCAGCCGTTCGGCTTCGACTGCTTCGCCCTTTTCCATCAGGACTCGGCCGAGACCATAAAGCGGGTGCGCGTACGCGGCATTTTTCTCAACGCTCATCCGATCCTTCACTTCCAGCACTTTTCGATACAGCGGTTCAGCGGCTTCAAGACGGCCCTGATCGCGGTGCACTCCGGCCAGATTGTTGATCAGCGTCAAGGTGCGCGGGTGCTCGAGTCCGAGCAATTCTTCGTGAAGGCTGGCGGACCGTTCCATCATGCTCAGGGCTTGCTCCAATTCTCCTTCCTCCTCCAAGGCGAGGGCCAGATCGTTCATGGTGTTTGCGACGCGATTATCGTTCTCTCCCACAGTTGCCACATACATGGCGAGCGCCTCTTGCAGGAGCTCAACTTTCCGACCCTCGCCCATGACGTTGGCCAGCATGAACAGGACTTCGGCGATTCCCTCGTGCGGATCGGTCAACAAGTTCCGACGAATTTCCAAGGCCTCCAGCAGAAGGGATCTCGCAAGCTGCAATTTTTGGGGATCCGCCTGAAAT
This sequence comes from Acidobacteriota bacterium, assembly GCA_035514675.1. GTDB lineage: Bacteria > Acidobacteriota > UBA6911 > RPQK01 > JAPXNP01 > DATKAT01. Next base: position 1,449 of record DATKAT010000162.1, read on the forward strand.
ATCCTTACGTAAAACCCTCCCAGATCGACCAGATCCTGGGCCACCGCCAGGTGATTCGAGCCTATGACGGCCCGTCGCCGGCTGAGCGCCTCCTGAAGCATCGGTTCGGCTCGTTCCGGATCGACTCCCGCAGTTGCCTTGGCCCATGCCTTCAAACTGTCAAGGGTCCGATGGTCCGCAGGCCCGTACAAGCGGAGGCGTGACGCGTGCGCGGCCTGCAGGACCGCCTCAGCCTGCACACCCAGGCCCATCTGCCCGTAGATTTCGCCGATGGCCTGCGTGACCTCCGAGCGGACTTCGGAGTCCTCCGGCAGCCGACGCTGCAGTTCCCCGTATGCGTGATCCAGCAGCTTGCGCGCGGGTATGTCCGCTCCCACTCCCCTGTCGGGATCTGAAATCCGGACCAGGTCGATCAGCAGCTGCAGGCTCTGCTCGGCCCGGTTCCTCTCCTGGGTGGCGACCCGCGCCTGCCAGGAAGTCGCGACGATGCCGCCCAGCAGCGCCATCAACAGAAGGGCCGCAGCGGCGACGCCGCCCGTGTGGCGTTTGACGAACTTCGAAGCGCGATAGGACCACGTGGAAGGCCTGGCGGCAACCGGTCTTCCGTTTAGAAAGTTGCTGACGTCGTTGGCAAGCTCCCGCACGGAGCGGTATCGGCGCTCCGGCCGTTTCCGAATGGCCTGCGCTGCAATGTTGTCCAGATCGCCTTTGAGCGTTTTTGCCAGGCGAATCGCCGCCCTTCGATTCTCTGCGTCCTTGCGGCTCGCCTCCTTTCGCGCCGTTTCACTGCACAGAGGCGGTGTTTCCTGGCAGACGACCTTTTCCGTTTCCAGCGGCGTCAGGTTTCTCACCGAATAAGGCGGTCGCCCGACCAGCAGTTCGAACAGAAGTATGCCCAGAGAATAGACGTCGCTGGCCGTTCCGGCCGGATCTCCCTGCAGCAGTTCGGGAGAAGCGTATTGGGGCGTGACCTGACGGAAGCCCATCCAGGTCACCGTCGGATCGGCGACTCCCGCGTCAAGTAGCCTGGCCACGCCGAAATCGAGCAATTTTATTTGTCCGTCTGGCGTGACCAGGATGTTTGCGGGCTTGAGGTCCCGGTGAATGACCAGGCTTCCGTGAGCGTATTCGACCGCCTCGCATACCTGCAGAAAAAGCTCCAGCCGCTGGCGGATTCCAAGGGAGCGGTTGGAAACGTATGCGTTCAGCGGCTCGCCGTCCACATACTCCATGACGATGTAGGGGACTTCCCCGTCGATCAGGCCGCCGTCCAGCAGCCGGGCAATTCCGGGATGCTCTAGATTGGCCAGAATCTGTCGTTCCCGCAGGAACTGCTGGCGACTCTCCCTGGAAACCGCCGTCGCGGCGCCCATCACCTTGACCGCCACCAGCTTTCGAAACTGATCGTCCGCTCGTTCGGCCAGAAACACCCGGCCCATGCCGCCGCGTCCCAGTTCCCGGATCAAACGGTAGGGTCCGATTCGGTCGTGAATCTGAAGAAGTGCGTCGAATTCAGCGGACAAGAGCGGCTGACTGAAATAATCGAAAGCTTCGGGCGCGGACTCGAGCAGACGGATGACTTTCTCTCGCAGCTGCGGATCGTCGCAGGAGCGATTCAGGAAGGCGGCGCGCTCGGCGGCCGGAAGCGGCAGCGCAGCGTGAAACAATTCCTCGACTCTCTTCCACTCGGCTCGGCTCATGACGTCAATATCGCTCTAGCCCGGATTCTGCACGCGGGTCCTACTCCGGCGCCAGACAGCGGCGCGCCTGCTGCGTTGCTGCTCCTCGGCCTGCTCGACGTACTGCACGAGTACGACTGCGCGGGCCTTCGTCGCGCGCCTCGCATCCACCCCGCTCTCCGACGCCTCGCGACGGACCCGCGTGCAGAATCCGGGCTAAGATCCATCGGAATCGGAACCTGCCTTCCGCGGGATTTTTCCGCTCGAAAGCTGTTTGTACAGCCAGGCCCGCGCGAAGCTCCAGTCCCTTTTGACCGTCGCGGTCGACACGCTCAAAACTTCGGCCGTGTCCGCCACAGTCAGCCCGCCGAAAAACTGGTATTGGACGACCAGGCTCTTCCGTTCGTCGATCTCGCCCAGCTTCCGCAGAGCAAGGTCCAAAGCCAGAACTTCCTCACCGTGTCGCTCGGAACGAAACAGCAGACTGTCGATTTCAATTCGCAGGGGTTCGCCGCGCTTCTGCGCCTGACTGCGGCGGGCGGCGTCGACCAGGATGTGCCGCATGGCGGTTCCCGCAATGGCCAGCACGTGAGCCCGGTCCTTCCAGTCGACGGCTTCCGGCCCGGCCAGCCGGAGAAAGGCTTCGTGCACCAGGGCCGTCGTATTCAGAGTGTCGTTGCCCGGACTCGTCTGGCGGCGGCGGTGCGCAATCCGGCGCAAATCCGCGTAAAGGAGCGAGAACAGCTCCTTGCGAGCGGCGTCGTCTCCCTCCCGCGCCGATCTGATCAGTTCCTGCGTCTGCATCGGGTTCAACTTCCCCCTGCGACAGAGATTCTTGCCAGTGATCATAGCACAGGGCATTTCCAGATCGGCAAAAGAGGCTGATCTCGCCTCCACGATTCTTAGCCCGGACTTGCACGCGGGTGCCACTACGGGGCCGGAAAGCGCCGCGCCTGCGGTGTTTTGCCGCTCCAAGCAGCCAGAATCGAAGGGATGTCCTGGCAGAACGGCTTCATCGTCGTTTCATTGTTTTGATCGCGACAATGATCCCGTTCGGGTCTTTTTTGCGTGATCGTAAGTGGAAGGCGAGCTCTCGCGGGAAGCCGGATCGCTGGCATTTCTGCGTGGCCGCCCAAGAAGGGCTACGGGCCATTCGGTAAAGCGGGGGTGCCGCTGATTTGAATGATTTCGACGATCGCTGCAGGTTTGCGCCTATGAATCACTCGGAGCGCGGTCCGGAAGGCGCGGCGGTTTTTTATCGCTTCGGCGCATGGAGGCTGGATCTCCGCAAGCGGAGACTACTGTGCGGGGAAGAAACCGTTTCGGTCACCCCCAAGGTGTTCGACACTCTGCTGGCGCTGGTCGAGTCTCCGGAACGAGTCGTCGCCAAGGAGGAACTGATGAAGCTCCTCTGGCCGACGACCTTCGTCGAGGAAGCGAATATCACGCAGAACATTTCGGTCCTGCGGAGGCTTCTGAAGGACTCTCCCTCCAAACCCGGATTCATTGAGACGATTCCCAAGACCGGCTATCGATTCATTCATCCGGTTGAAAAGGGCTACGAGGCCGTCGAGGACTCTGGCAGCAATCCGGCAATGGCTGAAGCTGCCCCGAGACGGTCTGGGACGCAGAGGCCGCATCTTTTGGCGTTTCTGCTCCTGTCCCTGTTTGTGGGCAGTCTGGCCGCCTGGCTTTGGATTGCCGCCGACGCCCGGAAAACGGCGGCGGACCTGGAGTCCGCGCCGGCCCTGCGGCTGGCGGTGCTCCCCTTTCGGAATCTGAGCGCCGACAGCGCGAATGATTTCCTGGGCTTTTCGCTGGCGGACAGAATCGTCCACAAGCTGTCCTACGTGTCCGACCTGATCCTGCGGCCCTTGTCGGAAATCGAAGAGTTGAACGGACAAAACCTGGACCCTTCGGAGGCCGGCAGGCGGCTTGGCGTCGATCGCGTCCTGACAGGAACCTATTACCGACAGGCGGAAGGCCTGCAGGTGTCGGCCCGGCTGGTCGACGTACAAGAGAACAGCGTCGTCTGGACGAACCACTGGGATCTGGACGCCGAAGGCTTGCTGACTGTAGAAGATCGAGTGGCCGAAGGGCTCCTGAGCGGCCTGCAACTGCTACTGTTTCCCGCCGAGAGAAGACGGCTGCACCAGGACGTTTCGCAGAGCGCCCTGGCGTATGAGCTCTACCTGAGGGGAGTGGCAAATATCATTCCGGGCTCTTTCTCAGTAGCCGTCGAACTGCTTCGAACATCGTTGGAGATCGATCCCGATTACGCGCCGGCCTGGGCCCAGCTCGGACGAGCAACCGCCTCGTACGGAACGGCCGGCTTCGGAGGAGCGACCTACTACCTTCGCGCCGAGGAAGCGTTTCGACGGGCCCTCGAACTGAATCCGGAGCTTCTGGAAGCGAAGGTCTTTCTGGCCCAATACTACACGGAGTCGAATCGAGCCGAAGAGGCGGTTTCGCTCTTGCATTCGGCTCTGGACATCAACCCGAACCTGCCGGTCGCCTACTGGGAACTCGCCTACGCGCTCCGTTACGGCGGGCTGCTTCCCGAGGCCGGGGCCGCCGTGGAAAAGGCGCTGGAACTCGACCCGGCCGTCCTGAACCGACCGCCCAACAGCCTCCTTTATCTGCAGGAGTACGACCGGTTTCTGGAACTCCTCGAGTTGAAGAACGATTCCGTCTTTCACTTCTATTCCGGCCTCGCCAGATTCTGTATGGGCGATCGCGGGGCGGCGGCCTTGCATTTTAGAAAGACCATCGATTTGGCTCCCGCCCGTTCGCCTCTTTCCAGCTCCTATCTGTATCTGATCGAAGGCCGAACGGAAAGCGCCCGGCGCGAACTGCAGCGATTTCACGCCCTGCTCGACCGCCGGGGCGTAACCGACGGAGAGTTCGTCTATAAGCTTGCGCAGATCTACGCGCAACTGGGCGATGCCGAGGAAGCGCTGAAGATCGTTTCCCAGAGCGTTGATCTCGGATTTTTCCCGGTCCCCTACCTTCTTGCAGATCCTCTCATCGAACCAGTGCGCGATCTGCCCGACTGGCCCGCCGTACTGGAGGAGGCGCAAGCGCGCCACGAATCCTTCAAGTCGCGCGTCGCAGGCGACTGAGCGGCCGCCGGCAACCGGTCGTGAGCCGCCGACTCCGCCTGCGCTCCAGTTTTTTGGATTTCTTGACATTTATCTGAGGACTTTCAGGGGAAAGCTCCCGTAAGCTCCCGCAGGGGTTCCGGAGTATCGATTATCGGATGCACAGCATGTCATCTGCATTCGACCATCGCATCGGACTTCCAAAGCGAAGAATCAGGAGGAGGCTGGAATGTTTAAACGAATTCTTCAATCACTTTTTCAACCGGGTCGGACCATGCTGCACGATCACCCCGATTTGAGAATCCGAATCGAGGTTCACACAGACGGGGCGGGGGAGGCCGAATTCAACCGGGATTTGTCGGAGCGTCGCGCCGAATCCTTGCGCCGGATCTTGACCGACGACTACGGAGTGGCGGCCAACCGACTGGAGGCGGAGGGCCTGGGCGGAGACCGCCCGCTGGACGACAACGACACGGCAGAGGGCAGGCAGAACAACCGGCGCGTCGAATTGGCTCGACCATGACGGTCGGCGTTCCGGGAGGGCGTTCGAGATGAAAGGCGGCTGTTTGCCAGTTTCGTTTCTCGCTCTGTTCCTGGTCGGGTGTAGCGGACAGGTCTCCAAGCCAAGTTTTGCCGACTCGCCCGCAAACGACCGGGGAGCCTTTGAGGCGACGCTGGAGGGAGCGTTCCGCTTCGAGATTCCCGACGGTGTCGGCTACCATCGGGAAAATCGGGGCTTTTACTGGATCACTCTGGGGCACGACTTCCCTGATGGCCACGTAGCCATCGATTTCCTGCGAAAGGGGAAGGAACGATTCGAAGTCGGGCGCTACGATCTGGAATCCGCACCGTTCGATGACAGCCCCGCCCCGCTCGGAGTGACGGCCAATTTCTACGGAAAGGGCGAAAAATATTTCGAGTACCCGATCCGGGAAGGATTCCTGCAAATCACAAGCGCGTCGAACGAGCGAATTGACGGGCGCTTTGAATTCACGGCGGTCGGGAGCCAATTTATCGCGCATCCCCTCCGAGAAATTTCGGAAGACCAAAAGGTTCGAGTTCGAGGGAGCTTTCAAGCCGTGGCCGCCAATCGATGAGTTTCGAGCGGATTGTGGGCGTCGAGGCCTGCCCGGTACGTTCCGGTCAGAGAATCTGGGATTTTAGAAAATTCTGACAGCTTTTTTAGGACTTTCGATCCCGTTCCAACTATAGTCGGAAGCGCACGAAGGCTTATGCATTGAGAGGAGCTGACGGTGACTTCACAATCGATCCCTCGAAGAACTTATCAAATCTCGCTCTACATGGCTCTGGGCCTTCTGCTGACTGGTCTTGCGCCGGCGCAGCAAGCCGGCGACCAGGTGAAACAGCTCATCCATTCCGAACAGATCAGGAAGGATCCCAATCCGGTGGCAGCGGCGTACCTGTTGGAATGGAGCGCATCGACCCTGAACGATTCCGAGCGAAAGGATCTGCGGCGTCAAGTCGAGGCGGCCCTGCTGGAAAAGCTCGACGTCACGATGATGCATCAAGCGAGTCTGATTCAGGAAAATATGCCCGGCGGCGTGATGGGCGGCGCTTTCAAGCCCGGAAATTTAGTGGGAATGGCGGCCGGAGGTCTGTTCGGCGGCGGCGGTAGCCCCCTGATGACTCAATCGCCTCAGGACGGCGAGCGAATGAGGCGGGAATTCGAAGAGAAACTGGCCGCTCCTTGGATTGAGGGCATGGCAGCAACGGCCGTGCTCGAAAGCCTCGGTCATCGCGACGCGGTCGACCGCTTTTATCGGCGCTGTCTGCACAACAATTTCATGGTCGACTGGTTTCAGGACCGCTGCGCCGCAGGGATGATCGCTCTAACTCCCGACCGTGCATACGAGTTTTTCCTGAAACTTGTAAGGGAACCCGTCATGGACGTGGAGCTGATGATGGGACCGCAGATGGCGGCACTGATGGAGGCCCAAAGCAAGAAACAGGAAATGCCGGAGTTGCCTCTTTTGAGAAATCCGGGAATCCGCGGCCTCGGGCGCATGCTGGCGGGCTCGGCGCTGACCGCCAGTCAGCGAGCCGAAGTTTATTCGCTGTTCGAAAAAGTCGGCAATGCGAAAGACAATGATTTGAATCTCGAGGCACTGGCGGAGGCGTTGGGTCGCTCCGGAGACGAGCGAGGAATCCCAATTCTCGAGCGGATTGCCAAAAGAGCGAAGCAGGACGAAGTCAAGCGCCTTGCATCGGCGACGCTGGCAGCCGTCTTCCGTCAGCCTAAGGCCGTTCAGGCTCTACAGAAGCAACTCCGGAGCGGAACTGCCGAAGAGCGCTATCAGGCCGCACGACACCTTCTCCCGCTGCAGGATTCGGCGGCGCTCGAATGGATTCAGAAGGCGCTTCTGGAAGACCCTGAATCGATCCGCGCCGATTTTCGCGCTCCTCTGCTCGAGCAGCTTGCCGCCTACGATGAACCGTTCGCACAGGACCTGCTTCGGCAGGTTCGATCCCACCCGAAGACGGATCGCTGGATTTCAGACTGGGCCGCCCTGGCGTTGCTACGGAAAGGAGATCTGGAAGGCCTCGATCAGGTGCTCGATTCCGTCGAAAAAGGGGAGATCAAGCTGGAGGATGGAAACGTCGGCGCCCGGGCAGGCAAGAGCGCGCTGAATACGGCGATCAAAATCGGCGTGAGCCTGGCCGCCAAGGCTGCCATGGAGCACTACCTGGGGGAGGTCGGGAGCCTGGTCCATCAGGCGACGGTCGGAAAGGCCCTGGGAACGAACGATTTGTCGGGGCTGCTTCAGAGAGTGGTTGCCGACTTCGCCATGTCGGAGATCATGCGAAATCGGGAAGGCCGGCGGCTGGAAGACCAGTTGACCCAACAGTACTTCTTTGAAGCGGCCCGGACGCTGGCGGCTGTCGAAGGCGACGCCGCACTGCGAGCTCTTGAGAAGCTGCTGGAAAATGAGGCGCCGGGAGTCGCACTTCAAGCCGCCCAGTCGCTGACTCAGAGGCCGGAACGGGAGGCGGCGCGGGCGCTGGCCAAGGCGTTCAGCAGAGATTACAGCGAAGGTCCCAGCGGGGTGGGCGAACCGGAAGTGAAAGCTCAGATTCTGGCGGCGGCAGTCGGCATCGCTCCCGATTCGGTCGAGACGCGGAACCTGCTGGCGTCGGCGACGGCGTCCCCGGAAGTCGCTCTGAAAGCCATGGCCTGGACTGCTCTGGCACTGCAGGATGCAGGTCATTGAAACGGGCGCAAACGTCCTGCGAGGGCTCTTGACCGCTTTCGAAATAGGGCTGCAAATCCAACGCCACGCGAGCGAGGTCGCGGGGGCTCGAGGAAAGCATGAAATCGCAGCGCGACTCCGCCGCGGGTTTTCAAAAGCAGCCCTAGTCCGGATATTGCACGCGGATCGAATCGAGTTGCCGGAGATTTGAAAAATGAAGAAACGCTTCTTACCATGCATCGCCCCGCACGCGATCATTCTTTCAATTGCAATTACGGCTTGGGCCCTCGGGGCGCCGAAGGATCCCGCCGAGACGCTGAGGAGCCAGTTCTCCGAAATCCAAGCTGCTCAGAGCCTGGATGAAGTCAGACACCTCGTTCCCGCAGAGCACCGCGAGATGCTCTCTCAGATGAGTCCTGAACAGAAGGCTGCTG
>DATKAT010000163.1:0-6069 GCA_035514675.1 Acidobacteriota bacterium
CCCCTACAGGGCTCGCACGAGGTGGGGCGATCATCCCTCCAACCCGGGGCGTTGCCCGCGGGCTCTGGGATGATTTTGCGCTTTCAGCGCGGGCGCATGGCCTGGACGCAACAGGAAGAAATAGACTCCGGCGTCCAGAACAAACGACGCAAAACGCTTTCGATCGTGCCGCACCCTTGCGGGCGCTCTCGATGTTTCGGGGGCGTCTACCCAGCCCTGACGGACTGGGCTAAAGATTGGCGGCCTTCCGGCCTCATGGGGCTTCGCCAGATCGTTGAACCGCGCTGCGCAGAACTCGGAATTTCGAACCCAAGAACCTAGCTCGGAACCGCGTGCGAAATTCGGGCTAGGCTTACTGCCGGGTCCTGGCGGACCCTCGGCCTCCGGAGGGGGCGCCTGACCCCGCCCTCGCCTGCGGCTCGGACGGGGCTAAATACCGTCGGCCCCTGCCGGGCCTGTGCGGGACCGGTCGAGATCTTTCACCGGGATTCTTCGGCAGGCGGCGCCGCGGTCCGATACTCGGCCCAGGAGTCGTCAGTCTCCCAGAGCCGGACGGATTCGACTGCCAGCCCCGAGCGCGCGGCTTCCTCGAAAATCAAACGGGCGATGCATTCAGCCGTCGGGTTTTCATCGAGCAGGACGATGGGCTCGCCTGCCTCCGTCAGCGCCTGCGCGGCGGGATCATCTCGTCGCAGCAGCATTTGATGATCCAGTCGGGTCTGGATAAAGTTCTCCAGACCGGCCGCGATTTCTCCGAAGTCGACCACCATCCCCGTCCGATTCAAGAGCGGCGCGGAGACGCGGATCTCGGCGACGGCGTTGTGCCCGTGGAGTCGGGCGCAATTCCCCTGGTAGTCCATGAGCCGATGGCCGTAGCAGAATCGAATTTTCTTGACGACTGCGTACATCCGTTTCTATCCGCTGGAAAAGCCTTTCAGCGAAGCGCCTCCGTCCGACACCAGAATCGATCCGGTCTTGAAGTTCGATTTGACCAGAAAAACCACGTCTTCGGCAATCTCCTGCGGGCCGGCCTGGCTTAACAGGAGGTTTCGCGACTTCAGAATCTCGGCGGTCTTTTCATCGGTTCCTTCCGGCGGAATCACCAGTCCGGGGGCGACCGTATTGACCTGCACCTCGGGCGCCAACTCGGCCGCCAGCGCCTGCGACGCCCCCAACAATCCATACTTGGTGGCCAGGTAGACCGAATAGTTCGGATAGGCTTGGGTCCGGTGCACGATTTGATCGCAAACATGGACGATCCGCCCCCACCCGCGCCGTTTCATGGCCAGTCCGATCCGAGCCCCCAGCCAAAGGGCGGCTTGCATGTGCAAGCGGCTTTGGGCGTCGAAAACTCGGGCGAACTCGTCTGGATCCGCGGCGAGTTCGGCCAAAGGTGTCCGCGGAAACTGAGAAGCGTTGTGAACAAACACATCGACGGTTGGGAAATGGCTCTCCGCGGCCTTGACCAGGAATTCACAATGATCCAGACGGGTCAGATCCGCAGAGATGGCGACAGCGCGGACGCCGCTGGCGGCGATCTCGGTTGAAGTCCGAGCCGCGTCTCCGGCGCTGCTGTGAAAGCTGAATGCGACGTTTAAGCCCTCCTGGGCCAGCCGCAAGGCAATGGCCCGACCCACTCGCTGCGCGCCGCCTGTGACCAGTGCCGTCTTCCCTTTCAGTTTCACCTTGAGTCAACTCGTTAGGATGACGTAAAAACGTTTCGGGCCGTGCACGCCGACGATCAGCGTCTGCTCGATATCGGCCGTGCGGCTGGGGCCTGTGACCAGTGTCAAGCTGCTTCCGGATTCCCCGGGTTTCAGATTCTGAAACAGCTCGGCGCTGTTGGCCACAATGCGCTGCGCGCTCAACAGCGCGACATGAACCGGGGCGAAGGCAGGGAGGACCCGGCCGGCGGCGGGACCCGACTCCTCCACCACCGTGCCCGTTTCTGCGATCCCCCAGGCGCCGCGGCTCACGGTGATCGTGAGGTTTGACAGCTGATCCGATGTGCGGGGCACGGACTCCACAGCGATCGGCGTCAGAAACTTCCCCGGCGGATGCCGGCTTTGCAGGAGACTGCGCGCCGCCGAATCGCCCTGCGGCAGTCCTGAGCCCTCCCCGCCTAGACCAGCCACCTCCAGAATGGAAGGATCATCCCAGAAGATCCTGTCGTAGCCGGTTTCCGCCAGGATGTTCTCGAACGCCGCCGCCACTCCGGCCTTTTCCAGTCCTGCAAACCACCGTCCGCCTGCCGCCTCCAGGGCCCGCAGGAACCGCTCGATGGGGTTTGCGTATTTGGGGAAGGAAGGCGTAGCCGAGGGCAGGGAGCTAGGGACTATGTGCGAGGTCGCCGCTTCCACTCGATCCAGGACCTCTTTACGACCCATTGCGACCTCCTCTTGTTTTCGCCATCCAACTGCGAAAAGATTCCATTGCCGGCGCCGGCAAGTCGCGGCTGCGCACCCAGCCCGCCAATGGACCCCGCTTCATCCCACCGGCCCCGAGTCTGAAGGCCAGTCGGATCAGTTTTTCCCCCAGCCTGTAAATCCGAGGGCGAGTCATGGCAAACGCCCACAGACGAAACGCCAGCCTTTCGCTCCTGGGTCCTGTGCGGGACTCGACTGCTTGCTCGCGCAGAATCAACAAGACCTCCGGGATGTCGATTTTGACCGGGCAAATCTCCCGACAGGCAGCGCAGAGCGAAGATGCGAACGGGTGTTCCGGGGCGTCGGAAGCCGTCGTCAATTGCGGAGTCAGAATCGCTCCGATCGGGCCCTGGTACGTAGACTCGTAAGCGTGGCCGCCAATGCTCTGAAACACCGGACACACATTCTGGCAGGCGCCGCAGCGGATGCAGGAGAGCGTCTGCCTTTTCCGGTCATCCTTCAGAATGGCGCTTCGTCCGTTGTCGACAAATATCAAATAGAAGTGCTCCGGACCGTCCGGTTCTTCCCGTCGTTTCGGACCGTTCAGCAGGTTTACGTAACTGGTGATCCTCTGCCCCGTGGCGCTGATGGTCAGGAGTTTCAGAAAGACAGGAAGGTCCATCCAGCGGGGAATCAACTTTTCAATGCCCATCAGCGCAATGTGGACGCGCGGGAGAGCCGTTGACAGACGGGCGTTCCCCTCGTTTTCAACCACCACGACCGTTCCCGTTTCGGCGATCCCGAAATTGACCCCCGAAATCCCCAGGTCGGCCTTCAGAAACTCCCTGCGCAATCGCCGCCTTGCCGTCTCGGTCAACTCCCGCACGTCGTCGGTGGCCTCCATTTGCAGCTTGTCCGCAAACAAAGCGGCGACCTGTGCCCGCGACATATGCAGAGCGGGCGCCACAATGTGGGAAGGGATCTGTCCGGCCAACTGCAGAATGAACTCTCCCAGGTCGGTCTCCACTGGTCGAATCCCGGAATCTTCGAGCGCCGCATTCAATTGGATCTCTTCGGTCAGCATCGACTTGCTTTTGGCCGCAGTGGACGCCTGGTGGGTTCGGGCGATCTCGAGAACATGCCCGACCGCTTCCCGGGCGTCAGAGGCCCAAAGAACCCGGCCGCCCTGCCGTTGAACCTGTTCCTCCATTTGCCGCAGATACCGTCCCAGATCCCGCAGGGTGCACTTTTTGATGTGCCGGGCGTAACTGCGAAGCTCTTCCCAGTTTTCAACCTCCGACACGGCGGCCGCCCGGGCCGTAAGGCTGCGGCCCAGAGCGTGCTTCAGATTTGCCTGCAGCGGTCCGTCGCTCAGGGCATCAGATGTGTTTCGCAGGATTCTAAACTGCATTCAAGCCCGCGTTTCTGCCTCGGCCGGCGCGCTGCGCAGGTTAAAAACGCGCCAGCACTTCGGCCAGATGCATGGTTCTCAGAGGCGCCTTCTGACGATCGATCAGCCCCCGCAAATGCATCAGACAGCCGCCGTCGTTGGAAACGACCACCCGGGCGCCGCTTTCACGGATTCGGCTGATCTTGTCATGCCCCATCGCCGACGACACGTCTGCGAACTTGATCGCAAAAGTGCCGCCGAAACCGCAGCAGCGCTCGGCATCATCCATTTCCCGGAAATCGATGCCTTGCACCGCCCGCAGCAGCCGCCGGGGCTGGTCCCGCACGCCCAGTTCGCGGAGCTGATGGCAGGAGTCATGAAAGGTGACGCTTTCCGAAAAGGAGGCGCCGGTTGCCTCCACGCCGAGGCTGCTGACCAGAAAATCCGACAGCTCAAAGATCCTTGCGCCGATCTCCGATCCAAGCGCCTCCTCCTCGTCGGTCTCCAACAGGTGAGAGGAAAAGACTTTGAGCATTGTGGCGCAGGAGCCGGAAGGGACCACGATCGCATCAGCTCCGGCATCCGCGAACACCCGAAGGAAATGACGAACGACCTTTCGAGCCTCCCGGACGTGCCCGCTGTTGTATGCCGGTTGTCCGCAGCAGGTTTGTCTCGAATCGTAGAGAACTTCCACCCCCAGCTTTTCCAGGATTCGAACCGTGGCCTTTCCGACTTCCGGGAGGAACTGGTCGACCAGGCAAGTTGTGAAAAGGGCAACCCTCACAGTGGAAAGAGTAGACCAATGCGATCGACAATGCCAGCGGCCGGACGGGCTGACTTTCCCGACTCCGCCTCCCTCTGAAAAGTCCGGCCGCAGGATTCGGGGCTAGTCCGGATCTTGCACGCGGATCCTGCTGCGGCGCCGGATAGCGGCGCGCTTGCTGCGTTGCCGCTCTTTAGTTCGCATCTCCCGCACGCGGCCTGCTGCGGCGTTGGATAGCGACGCGCCTGCCTCGTTGCCCCTCCTTGGCCTCATCGACGTACTGCACGAGTACGACTGCGGGGGCCTTCGTCGCGCGCCTCGCATCCGCATCGCTCTCCAACGCCTCGCGACGGACCGCGTGCAAAATCCGGTTTAGACGGGCGATTCCCAGCCTCGTCAGCGGGCGAACATTTGCTGCTCCGCACGGGCGCCCCTGTTGAATCGCCGCTTCTGGTCGGAACGCCAGAAGGAGGCGCGTCGCGACCGCATTCGGATTTCATTTTCCCGGGAGGTGTGGATAGAATGAACGGGATGCAGCCAGCGAAACGGATCGGCGTGCTGTGCGGCGGCGGCGACTGTCCCGGCCTGAATGCAGTGATTCGCGCGGTCGTCAAGACTTCGATCCTTAGATACGGATGGGAGGTGTTTGGGAGCGAGGACAGCTTCGACGGCTTCATTCAAGCGGAGCGCTTGGTCCCGATGACGCTGGATACCGTTCGGGGAATCCTGCCTCTGGGCGGAACCATCCTGGGGACGACCAATCGCGGCAATCCGTTTCGCTATCCGGAACAGGGGGAAGACGGCGAGCTTGTTTACATCGACTATTCCAAGGACGTCATGGAGCGCTTCGAGAAGATGGGGTTGGAGGCCCTGATCGTAGTGGGAGGGGATGGAACGCTTGCGATCGCCCAGCGCTTTTTCGAGGCCGGACTTCCGGTCATCGGGGTTCCCAAGACTATCGACAACGACTTGCTGGCGACTGAAGTCACGTTTGGATTCGACACCGCTTTGCAGACTGCAACCGATGCCATCGATCGAATTCATACAACGGCCGCAAGCCACGGACGGGTGATGTTTATCGAGCTGATGGGAAGAAACGCGGGGTGGATCGCCCTGGAGGCCGGCCTGGCCGGCGGCGCCGATGTCATTCTGATCCCGGAAATCCCTTTTTATATCGAGAGCATTTGCCGCAAATTGAAGGAACGCAAAAAGCGCGGAAGGCGTTTTAGCGTCGTTGTGGTGGCCGAAGGCGCGTTTCCGAATGAGGGCGAGCGAATCTACCAGGGAGGCGGGCGCGATCACGAACCGCTGCGACTCGGCGGAATCGCCTCCCAAGTGGCCGAGCAGGTTTCAAAGGACTGCGGGGTGGAAACCCGCGTTATCGTACTCGGTCATCTGCAGCGGGGGGGAAGCCCCACGCCTTTTGACCGGATTCTGGGGAGTCGTTTCGGGGTGGCCGCCGTCGAACTCGCGGCTCGCGGGCAATTCGGAAGAATGGTCTCTCTCCGCTGCGGCCAGATCGATTCCGTTTGGATCCGTGACGCGGTCGC
>DATKAT010000164.1:0-4363 GCA_035514675.1 Acidobacteriota bacterium
GCCGTGCTCAAACTGGTCGGTCAACGCCAGGATCAGCATGACCGTCGCCGCCTGGTTTTGGGGATCCGCCCGCAAAACGTCTCTGCAGATGCTCTCAGCCTGATCGGGTTGATTCAGCAGGCGATACCTCTCGGCGCGCTCCAGCGCTTTTGGGATGGCTTCCTGGGAGAGCTTCTTGAATTCAAATTCCATCCGTCCAGCTCCTCCGGGGAGGCTCCCCACGGATTCAGTCTAATCCGATCTGGATCGAAAGTATCGAAACAGTCGCTTCAGCGGATCGTAGAAGCGGTCGGCCACCCGTTCCTTCATGGGTATGATTCCGTTGTCGGTGATCTTGATCTCTTCCGGGCAGACGACCGTGCAGCATTTGGTGATATTGCAAAGTCCGATCCCGTGAGCCTTCTCCAGTTCTTCCAGCCGATCCCCGGTGTCCAGCGGATGCATTTCCAAGGCGGCCACATGGATCAGGAAGCGCGGCCCGATGAAGCGTTCGTGTAGTTGATGCTCCCGCAGGACGTGACAGACGTCCTGGCACAAGAAGCATTCGATGCAGCGGCGGAACTCCTGCACCCGATCGACATCCTGCTGGGCCATTCTCCACGTCCCGTCCGCGTGGTCGGGCGGGCGCGGCTGGAAAGGCTGGATATTTTTCTTCACTTCGTAATTCCACGACACGTCCGCAATCAGGTCCTTGATCAGAGGAAAAGCCTTCATGGGTTCTACGACAATCGGTTTCTCCAATGGAAGCGAGCTGATCCGCGTCATGCAGGCCAATCTGGGCCTGCCGTTGATTTCGGTAGAACACGATCCGCACCTCCCCGCTTTGCAGTTCCACCGAACCGCCAGATCAGGTGCAGACTCCGCCTGGATTTGATGCAGGGCGTCCAGAACGACCATCCCCTCGGAGACTTCCGTGGAATAGTCTTCAAAGCGGCCTCCTTCGACCGACCCGCGCCATACTCGAAAAGTCGCCTTGTTGGCCATCAGCCCATCTCCTCAATTACCGACTTCAGCTCCGGGGGCGTTGCGGGAATGGGAACGCTTTCGACCTGCATTCTGCCGTCGGGGCCTTTACGCAATACCATGTTGACCGCGCCGAGTTCTTCGTTCCTACTTGGAAAATCCTCTCGAAAGTGGGCGCCGCGGCTCTCCTTTCGAGCCAGCGCCGGACGGACGATAGCCTCCGAGACGGTCAGCAGGTGCCGCAGGTCGAGCGCAGTATGCCATCCCGGATTGAACTCTCGATTGCCGCTGACGGCGACCGTTTCCGCTCGTTGTTTCAAATCTTGAAGTTTGGCCAGCGCCTCTCGCATCTCCTCCTCTCGGCGAACGATTCCGACCAGTCTCTGCATGGTCGCCTGCAACTCGTCCTGAATCTGAAAGGGCCCTTCCTCTGAGGAAGCGCTCGCTTTGTTTTCAAACGGGCGAAGGAGCTGTTCGCCGCAAAGCCGCACTTCTTGTTCGTCGATACTGCCGAGTGCATGCTTGCGCGCGAATTCGGCGGCGTAGCGGCCGGCTCTCTTGCCGAATACGAGCAAGTCGGACAGGGAGTTTCCGCCCAGCCGATTGGCGCCGTGCAGTCCCGAGCCGCACTCGCCTGCGGCGAAGAGGCCGGGAACGCAGGACATCTGGGTTTCGGCGTCGACCCGCACGCCGCCCATCGCGTAGTGCGTCGTCGGCCCGATCTCCATCGGCTCCGACGTGATGTCGATATCGGCCAATTCCTTGAATTGGTGATACATTCCTGGAAGCTTCCGTTTGATGTGCTCGGGCGCGTCGGCAAGCTTTTCCTTGATCCAGGAAATGTCCAGAAATACTCCTCCGTGGGGAGATCCCCGGCCTTCCTTGATCTCACGAACAATGCACCGCGCCACATGGTCGCGTGTCAGGAGTTCGGGAGGCCTACGGGCGTCCGGATCTCCCTGCGTGTACCGCCAACCCTCCTCCGGATCGTCGGCCGTCTGGGCGCGGTACGCCTCGGGAATATCCTCGAACATGAAACGACGGCCCTCCTTGTTCAGCAGAATCCCTCCTTCTCCTCTGACTCCCTCCGTGACCAGAATGCCGCGCACGCTGGGGGGCCAGATCATTCCCGTGGGGTGGAACTGAACGAACTCCATGTCGATCAGCTCCGCTCCGGCGTGATAGGCCAGCGAATGCCCGTCTCCCGTGCCCTCCCAACTATTGCTGGTGATTTCGTACGCCTTGCCCAACCCGCCGGTGGCCACTACGACAGCCTTGAATCGAAACAGGTGGAAGCGGCCCTTCTCGCGATCGTAGCCGAACGCTCCCACCACCCGGCTTCTGTCTTTTAAAAGAGCGGTGACCGTCATTTCCATTAAGAACTGAATCCCCTGGTGCACGCCATGATCCTGCAGCGTTCGAATCATCTCCAGTCCCGTGCGATCGCCCACATGAGCGAGACGGGGATACTTGTGGCCGCCGAACTGGCGCTGCAGAATCCGACCGTCCTTGGTGCGGTCGAAAACCGCGCCCCAGGCCTCCAGTTCGCGCACGCATTCGGGCGCCTCCTTCGCATGGAGTTCGGCCATCCTCCAATCGTTCAGGTATTGGCCGCCGCGCATGGTGTCGGTAAAGTGCACCTTCCAGCCGTCCCTTTTGTCGACCGTCGAAAGTGCCGCAGCAATCCCTCCCTCAGCCATCACGGTGTGAGCCTTTCCCAGAAGCGACTTGCAGACGACGGTCACCGACGCCCCCGAGGCGGACGCCTCGATCGCGCAGCGCAGTCCCGCGCCGCCGGCGCCGATGACCAGAACGTCGCATTCGTGCGTGCGCGGTTGCCCCATCTACAGAATTCTCCAATCGGTCCAGACGCCCATTGAGCAAAGTCGGACATAGATGTCGGCAAAAGCCACCCAGACCAGACTGAGCCAGGCCCAGACCATATGGCGGCGGTTCAGGCAGCTGACGCAACGGTAGCTTTTCAACCGCAGCGCGGAGGCGGCCAAGGAATCTCGATAGCCGCCGATCAGATGACGCAGAGAGTGACACCCTAAAGTGTATCCGCCCAGAAGGACGACGTTGAGGGTCAGAACCAGAGTGCCAATGCCCAGACCGAAAGCCGTCTCGCCGGTGGCTGCGTTCTCAAACCAGAGCGCCTTCCAGACGTCGTGGGAAAGAATGAAGAGAAACGGAATCGCCAGATACAGAAAGTACCGGTGGACGTTCTGCAGGATCAGCGGCAGGCTTCCTTCTCCGCGATAATTCTTGCGCGGCTCGCTGACCGTGCAGGCCGGCGGATCGGCCCAGAAGGCCTTGTAGTAAGCGCCTCGATAATAGTAGCAGGTCAACCGAAACCCGCCCGGCGCCCAGAGAATCAAAAACGCCGGCGACCAGGGAAGCCAGAGGGGCCACCAGCCCGGCTTGGAGCCCAACAGGCTGTGCGGAGAGTCCCCGAAGATTTCCGGAGAGTAGAACGGCGATAAATAAGGTCCGTAGGAATAATGCTGGCCCTGAAAGGCCGCCCAGGTGGAGTAGACGATAAACGCCCCCAGGCCGAGAAACACCAGTAGCGGGTGCAGCCACCACAGATCTTGACGGCTGGTTTCCCCAAATCGACGCTTGCTGGACGAAAGGTCCGAATCGTATGTGGCCATGGTTTGTTCTTCTTGTCCTGCTCCCTCGCGATTGTTCAGCTACCCCTCTCAGCAGTCAGGTCGACTTTCGCCGCGAGCGCCGCCGCCGTCAATCCTGAATGGAGGACCCGATGGGAATGTTATCGATCGCCTTCCGACTTTTCAAGATGGTCGGCAGAATTGCATTGATTCGAATCCGGCGCCCACACCTTGCTATCCTTGAGGACGGGATTGGAGGGGACGCGCCCAGCTCGCATCCGGCGCTTCTGGCACTTTAATTTGGAGAGAGGGGGCTTCAAGATGACAAAAGGACTGATTCTTCTGGCGATGCTTCTGTTCCCTGGGGTTTGCATGGCGGAAGGTTATGAGCGGATCACCGAAAGGTTTTTCGGCTACCTTGAACAAGGCAGGACGGATGAAGCGATCGACCTGCTGTCCAGCACGAACGAATGGGTCGGAGCCAATACCGATCAAGTGATCCATCTGAAGGACCAGCTGGCGCGACTCAGCAACCTGGTCGGCGAGTACCTCTTTCACGAAATGATTCTGGAGCAAAGGGTCGGGTCCCGATACGCCCACCTGATTTATCTCGTCGGCTACGACCGCCAGCCGCTGCGTTTCGAGCTGAAAGTCTACCGGCCTGGAGATCAATGGCGACTGCAGGGAGTCTCGTTTGACGCCAATTTGTCGGACGATGTTGAGAAGCTCGCCAATCAGAGAATTCTCGAATGACCGATTTCGATTCGAGGTCGGATATCTCGCTTCAA
>DATKAT010000165.1:0-7364 GCA_035514675.1 Acidobacteriota bacterium
CCTTTGTCGACAAAGACCTGAAACAGTTGCTTCACCGCTTCTCAGACCGCTTTTTCGCCGGATCGATGCTGAACACCGAACCGCTGGAACCGGGTCACTACAACCTCATCATCTCTGTGACCGACCAGATCGCCCAGGAAACCATCGAGCGGTCCGTGCCGTTTCAAATCCTCACCAACAGCCGACAGACGGGGTAGATTTTGGTGCTAAGTGCTTAGTGCTTGGTGCTTGGTGCCGGGGGCTATTGAAGCTCGCTCCGGCCGCTGAAATTGCGGAAGCGCCGGATGTCGGAGCGACGGGACCCGTTTCGGGGCCCGTTGACGGGCTGAGATCAGCGAGCGCTCCTTGGGAACAGTCGGGCGGAATGCCACACATCAACGCGTCCGAAGCGGCCGCGTCGCTCTGACGATTGCGCTGGCGCGTTCAGCCGGAGGCATGGGTTTCCGGGTGCGATTCGTTTGCGGCGAGATTGCGTCGCCCGCTTTGCGGGCTTCTGGGGCTTGCGCCCCGTGACGAGCGCTACGAATTCTGAGGGCGGCCTCATCCCAGCCCTCACGTGACTGGGCTAATGACTGCCGGCCTTGCGACCATGCGGCGCTGTTTCTTCGCTCGCCTACGGCTCGCTCCGAAACAGCGCCGCATTCAAGATCTTTGTTCCGATCGCCAACACCGACTAAAATCTCAAAAAGTGTCACCCATGTGCCCGAACCTACGAGGTTCTGGGTGCTTCACTCCAACTTAGTCTGACATGTGGATATCCCTGCGTCGGGACTGCGTATCGTCTGGCCAGGCTACTGCAAGCCCCGAATCGGAAAGGACAGCACTGAGCACCAAGCACCCAGCACCTAGAACCCAGAACCCAGAACCCAGCACCCAGCACTCGCTACGCCCTGCGAAGGCGGATGGCGGCTTCGATGGCGAGCCACACGGAGAGCGTCAGGATGGTTGCGCCCAGGAACAGCAGCAGCAGGGCGCCCAGGTCCCAGAAGTCTTTCAACTTGATGACCATGGCCGTCAGCGTGGTCACGAGCATAAATGCCATCGGTATCGCGGTACAGAGGTAGGAGCGCTTTCGCTGCAGCAGGTACAGAGTGACGGCAAGCAGGGTGAGTGCGCCCATGATCTGGTTGGTGGTTCCGAACAGCTGCCAGAGGGCGAGTCCGGCGGTCTGGCCGCCGACCTTGTAGAAAGCGAAGAATCCGATCGAGACGACGGCCAGAAGCGAGGACAGGTGGCGGTTGGAGAGCGGAGTCCAGCCGATGCTTTCGCCGATTTCGGAAATGTTGAATCGGAGCAGGCGTGTGGCTGAATCCAGAGTGGTCAAGGCGAAGGAGATGGCCACCAGCGCTACAAACGCCTGAGCGAGAGCCAACGGCACTCCGAGTTGGCTGATAAACAGTCCGGAGCCCTCGATGAAGGCTCTCATGTTGGGGCCCAGTCCGGAGGCCAGGTCCCAGCTCTGGTAATGGGCCATCCAGAGGTCGCGGGTCAGAAACCCCGCGGTGCAGGCCAGCACCGAAGCCAGTCCCAGCAGCGATTCTCCGATCATCCCGCCGTAGCCGATCATGACCGCGTCGGTTTCCCGGTTGATCTGCTTGGCCGTCGTACCGGAACTGACGAGTCCGTGAAAGCCGGAAATCGCTCCGCAGGCGATGATGATGAAGACGAAGGGAAAGATGGGCGGAGCGCCTTCCGGATGCGTTTGCAGCGCCGGAGCGGCGAAGTCCGGGCGAAGGAGGAAAAAGCCTCCGAAGATGGCCGCCAGACCGAGGTACAGCAGCAGCGAGTTGATGTAGTCCCGCGGCTGCAGCAGCAGCCAGACCGGCAGGACCGAGGCGACGAAGCTGTATCCGAGCAGCAAGACGCTCCAGCGATCGGTCGACCAGTCCAGATGCGGCAGCTGCAGGCCCAGGATGACGCCGCCCAGCGTGATTGCGAAAGCCAGGGCGGTCACCGGTCCGAGCCTCAGGTTCCTCTTGTAAACCAGCCAGCCGACTCCGATCGCCACCAGCATCAGAACCGATGTCGGATAGACGGCTTCCGGAAAATAGGCTCTCGAAAGAAGAATCGAGCAGATGTTGACGAATACGCCCATGGCCAGCGTGATCAGAAAGAAAATAATGATGTGAAAAAGGGTCTTGGCGCGCCTGCCGATGATGTCTTCGGCCACCTTTCCGATCGACATGCCGCGGGCCCGCATCGACACCACCAGCGCGCCCAAGTCGTGAACCGCCCCCACCAGCAGAGATCCGAACACCACCCAGAGGAGTGCCGGAAGCCACCCCCAGATTACGGCGATGGCCGGTCCCAGCATGGGGGACAGCCCGGCGATCGACGCGTAATGATGCCCGAACAGCACGTATCGGTTCGACGGCACGTAATCGACCGCGTCGAACTGCTCGTGAGCCGGAGTCCGTCTGGCCGGATCGAGCTGAAACACCTTCCGCCCCAAGTATTTCGCGTACAGATGGTAGCCGAGCAGGTAGCAGGCGAAACAAAAAAGTGCAGCGACCGCCGGAGTCATGAGGCGGAATTATAGCCTGTTCCGCGTTCCGCGTTCCGCGTCCCACGTTCTGACTCCTGACCGCTGACTCCTGCCTCCTGCCTCCTGCCTCTTGCCTCCACCGGACAAGATCTCCCGAAAGAGCCCCGTGGAAATGTTGGCGCCGGTCAGGACCAGGATCACTTTCTTTCCGGCCATTTGATCCTTGAGTTGGCGCACGGCGGCTAGTGGCGCCGCTCCGGCGGGCTCGGCTACAGTGTGCGCGTAGCGGAAGTATTCGTAGACGGCAGCTGCCAGCTCGGCCTCCGACACCGTCGCCATGTCGTCCACCTTTTGGCTCAGGATCCCGAAAGGCAGGTCGAATGTAACCCGGGTGGCCAGTCCGTCGGCGATGGTCTCGGCGGAATCGGTTTCGACCCGCTTCCCTTCCCTCCAGGACCGAGTGACGGCCGCGGCGTTTTCGGCCTGGACTCCGATGACGCGGACTTTGGGGGCCGCCGCGGCGAATACCGTCAGGACGCCGCTGATGCCGCTGCCTCCGCCCACCGGAACCAGTATGCAGTCCGGATCGGGCAGATCTTCCAGGATTTCGAGGGCGTACGTTCCGACGCCGTGAATCAGTTGCGGCTCGTTGGCAGAATGGACGTATCGGAGATTGCGCTCCTGCTGCAGCTCTTCCACCCGGAGGCGGGCTTCGTCGAAGTCTCTTCCGTGAACGATCAACTCGGCCCCATAGGCTGCCATGGCTTCGTTCTTTTCGGGATTGTTCCCGTGCGGGACGGCGATTACGCAGGGGACGCCGAAGATGCGACAGGCCAGCGCGATCGACTGTCCGTGGTTTCCTCGAGTGGCCGTGATGACGCCCCGCTTCCGCTCCCCCTCGGAGAGCCGGCTGATCAGGTTGATTCCGCCCCGGATCTTAAAGGATCCGGTGGGGTTGCAGTTTTCGTGCTTGACGAAGATTTCGCAGCCCAGGCGCTGCGACAGCAGCGGATGAGGCACCAGCGGCGTCGGGCGAAGATACGCCCCGATCCGCCGCCGCGCGTCCAGCACTCCTTGAAAAGTCACTTCCACGGAAAATCTCCTCTGTCGCCGCTCCTACATCAGCTTCCAATTCGGCCCGCCTCCCCCTTCCGGCGTGGTCCAACGGATGATCTGGTAAGGATCCATAATTTCGCACGTCTTGCAGTGGACGCAGTTGCTGAAATTGACCTGGAGCTTCCCCGCCGACTTCTCGCGGAGGATTTCGTAGACGTTGGCGGGGCAGAAGTATTGGCATGGATTGCCGTATTCGATCGTGCACCGGTTGTCGCAGATGTCGGGATCCAGGACCTTCAGATGCGCTGGCTGGTCCTCTTCATGAGCGGTGTCCGACAGATACAGCGCGCTCAGCTTGTCGAGCGTCAGCTTTCCATCAAATTTCATCCGAGGCTCCCGGACGGGAACGTCGCCGAAGCGCTCCCGCAGCGATCGCATGCGGGCATGTCCGGGCCGGATGGGAAACGGATCCTTCAGCCCCCGCCCCCCGGTCACGTACTGCAGACCGGCATGGAACATCCCGCGCCAGAAGCCACTTTGAAAGGACTGGCGAAAATTCCTGACCCGCCAGAGTTCGCGGCGCGCCTCGCTGGCCTCGAAACGGTCCTGGTACCCCTGCAGCGTCGAAGCCGAAAACTCATCCTTCAGAAACGCATCGAAAATCGCCTCGGCGGCCATCATCCCCGACCGCACTGCCAGGTGGATGCCCTTCAACCGCTGCGAGTTGAGGAATCCGGCCGAATCCCCCACGATCAACAGACCGTCGGCATACAGCCTCGGCATGGCGTAGTAGCCTCCTTCCGGTATCGCCTTCGCGCCGTAGGAGACGGGCTTGCCCCCTTCCAGCATTTCGCGGACCCAGGGATGCGTCTTAAACTGCTGCAGCAGGCGATGACAGTCCATCTGCGGGTCCTCGTGGTCCAGACCGACCACCATTCCGATATCCAGCAGATTGTCCTGCATCGAATAGATGAAGCCCCCTCCGAATTCTTCCGTTCCCAGCGGAAATCCCATGGTGTGATAGACGACTCCCGGTTCGAGATCGCCCGGGACCTGCCAGATTTCCTTTACGCCCACGGCGTAGAGCTGGGGCTGCCTCCCTTCGGCCAACCCCAGCCGGCGGACCGCCGTCTCGCTTAGGGTTCCCCGGGGGCCTTCGCCCAGCACCGTCGCCTTTGCGAAAACCTCAATGCCAGGTTCGTAATTGGATTTCGGCGCCCCTTCATGGTCCCGTCCCTTGTCGCCCATCCGGGCGCCCCGAACGACATTTCCTTCCCATAACAGCTCGGCCGCCGGGAATTCGGGAAATACGTCAATCCCCTGCGCTTCACAAAGCCCCGCCAGCCAGCTGACCAGCTTGCCCAGCGACGCCACGTAGCAGCCGTGATTCCGCAGAGGAGGAGGAGTGATCGAAGATCGATACGCCTGCCGCTTCGTCAGAATATACAGCGCGTCTTCGATCACCGGAGATTCATACGGAGGCGCTTCCGCTTCGATGCCTTCGATCAGCTCTTCGATGGCCTGCGGATCGACGACTGCGCCGCTGAGCGCGTGAGCGCCAACTTCCTTCCCCTTTTCCACGACCAGAATCACCGGATCCTCCAGCCGACGGCCGCTCGCCTCACCCGACTCCAGCAGCCGATTGTGCCGGTTGAACAGCTTCTTTAAATGAAGCGCGGCGGCAAGCGAAGCCGGTCCGGCGCCTACCAGGAGGACGTCGACCTCCATCTGATCTCGTTGCATGGGCCAATTATACGCAGCGCAGGTCGCCTGCGAGTTTCAAAATCCCGGAAGACAGGTTGAAATCTTCAAATTCCGCTCCCCGGAGGGCGGCCACGCTTCAGCAGCTCGAGCGGGCGGAAAATCTGCATCCGTTCAGGAAGAGCGCAAGAATTTTTGAAACTTTCCTGCAGGTTCTTCTGTCTATAGTCACAGAAACTGACTGAAACAAGGGCTGTCCTAAAAGTCCGGCAAATGTGATTAGGATTCCTGAAAACTTTGAATAACTGAAGAAGAATAACGCCATGTCGAATATACGCACCTGCAATCGAACGCTCATAAAAGGGTTTCTCGCCAATAACCTGGGAGAAGAAGAGAGGCTTGATTTCCTCTTCCACCTCGACAACTGCGTCTCTTGCTGGGAGGAAGTCTACAACGCGACCAAGGCGGCGCACCCTCACTACTACAAGAACTCGTCACGAAAAGTGAAGGTTTCGAAGCGAGATCTGGGCGAATTCGAGGATTCCGAAAAGGTGTCCGAGGTGGCGTAGCAGCGCCGCCCGGTCCGCCCGCTCGGACGCGCCCCTCTCCATTACATCCGGTACAGCATCCAGTAGACGACTACGCCGGTCACCGAGACGTAGAGCCAGATGGGCAGAGTCCATCGGGCGATGCGGCGATGCCGGTCGAAACGTCTCTGGAAGGCTCGCCACAGCGTCAAGGCGGCCATGGGTACGATCGCCATCGCCAGAATCGTGTGCGAAATCAGAATCGTAAAATAAACGGTTCGAATCCCTCCTTCCCCTTCGAACGGCTTTGACCCGATGTGGTAGTGATAGATCAGGTAGGAGGTCAGGAAGAGAATCGACACGGACACCGCCCCCAGCATGCAGAGTCGGTGGCGCGCCACCTGGCCCTGCCGGATGAAATAAAATCCCGCCAGCAGAAGCAGCGCGCTGGTCGAATTCAAGATCGCGTTGACGGCCGGAAGATCGGAAATCTGCATTCCTTCTGGAATTGTAGTGCAAAGTCGGCCGCGATGCTCCGACAGTTGCGGGAGTCCGGAATCGGACGCCCGAGCCGGCAGCCGATGATCGATAGCCCAACGGCGGCAGCCGTGGGTTGGCATCGGGCGAAAACTTCCGAGCCCGCGGCCTTCCGCCCGGGGGCGAAAGCCCCAGCAGCCCGCAATGCGGGCGACGATCGAGAGCCCACGGCGGCAGCCGTGGGTTGCGATCGAGCAAGAAACCTCCGAGCCCGGGAACCGGGCGACGCGGCCAAGGTGCGGAAAGAGGGACCCAAGATTGTGGGAGGCGGCTCAGCCGGCGACCGGTCTGGCGACCACTGCTCAACTTCAGCAGTCCCGCTGGCAATCGCCATTGAAAATCAGCCACCCTGAGGATGCCCAAGGCGGATCCGGCCTCAAGTTTCATCACCGTGCACCGGTCGCCGGCTGAGCCGGCTCCCACATTACGTACGGGTCCTGTTCACTTTGCGTTGAACCGCGTGAACCGCCCCGGGGGCCGGATTATTTCTTTTTGAAATAATCGCAATCGACTGCCGCCGGTCGGCTCCGACATCCGGCGCTCCGGCCTCTCCGCCTCGATCAACGCGTTCCCCGCGATTCCGGTCCGAAACGCAGTGCCTGAAACCTGAAACCCTGACTGCAGCACGTCACCCGCTTAGAAGCGAAAATCAGGCCCAAAAATCGCGGCTAAGCGCTGTCTTGCGGGGTAAAATTCCACTCAACTTTTGCCTTCGCAACAGTTTAACCAGGTCCGACCCCGTTCTCCATCCCCATTCTCCATGAATCACATGGAATTTCGGCAATTTGCGCCAGAATGGCCGAAATTCAATTTTCCTGACCCGGTCCCGCTTGTTGCGTTTTCCGAAGCAAATCTCAATCCGACCGCATCCAGCGCCTAACCCGCTTTTCTCACACGGGTCCGTCGCGAGGCGGCGCAGAGGGGCGCGGAACCAAGGCGCGCGACGAAGGCCCGCGCAGTCGTACTCGTGCAGTACGTCGAGCAGGACGAGGAGCGGCAACGCAGGTGACGCGCCGCTATCCGGCGCCGCAGTAGGAGACGTGTGAGAAATGCGGGCT
>DATKAT010000166.1:0-3719 GCA_035514675.1 Acidobacteriota bacterium
AGGGAGCGATGATGAATTTTCGATGGTTGCTATTGATCGGTCTGATGGGATGGACGGGCGGAGGCCTTTTCGCTCAGGACGAAACTCAGGCGGACGCCGGACTGCAGGTCCCCGATTCATACGTGGAGCAAGTCAAGAAGACGCAGGCGTTTATGGAACTCTCCCTGCAGGACGCCATTCGCCTGGCGTTGACCAACAACCTGCAGCTTGAAATTGAAAACTACAATGAGGATTTGAACCGGGAGCGAATCGTTGGAACCAGAGGCTTTTACGACCCGGTTCTGCAGTTCGGATTCGGATGGAATTCCTCGGAACGGCCCAACACCAGCGTTTTGGACGCGGGATCGGGCATCCCGACGACCATTTTCAAGCGATGGACCTTCAACACAAACCTGCAGCAGAACGTCCCCTGGGGCGGAGCGCTGAATCTGGCGCTGGACAACAACCGCTTCACGACCAACAGCGCATTCTCCTTTATCAATCCGCAGTACGGGTCCAATTTTTCGCTCAATCTCACGCAGCCCCTGCTGCGCGGATTCCGCGAAACTCAGACGGAACGGCAGTTGAAGCTCTTCAATTTAGACACCCGCATTTCAGACAGCCAATTCGAGCAGAGGGTCTCGGAAATCCTGCAGGATGTGGAGAACCAGTTCTGGGAGCTGGTCTTCGCAATTCAGAACCATGAAGCCCGCCGAAAGTCGCTGGAGCTGGCTGCCATCCAGCACGAGAACAACGAGAGGCGGGTCCAGATCGGCGTGATGGCGCCTATCGAAATCACCTCGTCGCGCGCCGAAGTCGCCACGCGCGAGCAGGAAATGATTCAGTCGGAGGTGCAGATCATCAATTCACAGAACGCGCTGAAGCGCCTCCTGGCCCCCGATCCCAATGCCGGAATCTGGAATCTTTCGCTGTTGCCCAGCGATCTGCCCCAATTGAGGGACGTGACCATCGACATGCAGCAGGCCATTCGGACCGCTCTGGAGAATCGGCCGGAGCTGGACCAGATTCGTCTGCAGGTGGAGAAGACCGACGTCGATCGAAAGTACTGGAAGCGCCAGGGAAAGCCGGTCGTCAACCTGGTCGCCGGAGTCATCTCGGCAGGAACCGCCGGAGATGTCTTTCAGACCGCCCTGATCGACACCACCGGAGACGGCGTTCCGGACACCCCGGCCGGTTTTGAGCCGAACCCCAACAGCCCGTTCTTCGGGAACTTTTCCAACTCTTTAGGCCAGGCCTTCGGTTTCGACTTCCTGACCTACAACATTGGCTTCAATCTGGAAATCCCCCTGCGCAACCGCAGCAACGAGGCCCAGCTCGCCGAGACGGCCATTTCCGAGCGGCAATTGCTGAGTCAGCTAAAGGACGTGCAGCAGCAGATTATGGTGGATGTACGGAACGCCTACGAAGGGCTGGCAACCCGAAGAAAGGGGCTGGAGGCGGCTCGAGTCGCCAGAGAGCTGACCGAAGAGCAGCTCGATGGCGAAAACAAACGCTTTCTGGCGGGCCTTTCGACCAACTTCGAGGTGCTCAGATATCAGCGCGACCTTGCGGAAGCGCAAGTTCGGGAGCTGCGAGCCGAAGTGGATTACCAGTTGGCCCTGACGGCCCTCCAGAAGGCCATGTTCACCATCGTCAGCGACAGCGACATCGTGCTGGCCAGGCGAGACGACGATTGAGCCGCACTTGTCAGCTCGCCCCCCTGCCGCAGAGCAGTGAGCGGGCGGTAGGAAGGCGGCGGGGCGGCTATAATGTCGGCCATGCTGATCGCCGCAGCGTTCGTCTCAGGCCTCATCATCGGAAGCTTTCTCAACGTCTGCATCTTTCGCGTTCCTCGCGGAGAATCGATCGTTCGTCCGCCTTCCCGATGTCCACACTGCAAGTCGACGATTCCCGCCTGGAGAAACCTTCCCGTAGTGAGTTATCTGCTGCAGGCAGGCAAGTGCGCCGACTGCGGAAAACCGATCGGTTGGTTCTATCCGGCAGTCGAATTGATGACGGGCGCCGCTTTTGCGGGCGGCTACGTTTATTACGGCCCGACGCCGGCGTTCGTCTACAACGTCGTCCTGTTCTCCCTGCTGATCGGACTGGTTTTTATCGACCTTTTCGACCGGATTCTGCCGGATGTCATGACCCTGGGCGGGATGGCGTTCGGCTTCCTGTTCTCTCCGCTTCAGGTTCCCGGCTTTTTCACCCTCGAGCTGACGGCCGCCGGCTGGATGAACGTCTATTTGAACTCCCTGATCGGAATTTTGACCGGCGGAGGCTTTCTGTGGCTGGTGGCGTTCCTATATCTGAAGGTTCGAAAAATTGAGGGGATGGGGTTCGGCGACGTCAAGCTGATGGGAATGATCGGCGCCTTCATGGGCTGGAAATTCGCACTCCTGACGATCTTCTTCGGCTCGCTGGTGGGCGCCGTTCTGGGCTCGGCATACATCTATACGCTTGGAAAGGGAAGGGCGTACGAACTGCCATTCGGCACCTTTCTCGGCCTCGGCGCCATCGTGGTCAATCTCTGGGGAATGCAGCTCTTGGGGTGGTATCTTTCACGGATCCTGCCGTGATCGGCGCGTCGGTTCAGCTTCCTGGAGGGCCTTCATCGCAGAACCGTCCCCGATGCCTCCCACAGCCCGCGGCAGCGCGATTGTCGGAGCGACGCGCCCGCGCCGGGCGGGTCAGGGCAGGATGATCTTCCAGACGTTGTCTTCCTTTTTGAGCTGGTAGGTCACTTCCTCGGCGCCGCCGTTGACGAAGTGGAATTTCGCGGTGACTGTCGCGGAGTCGCCGTTGATTTCCTCGGATACGATCTCGACCCTGTTGAGTCCGCCCTCGTCGGCCCAGCCGGATGAGTAGACGCCGGAGAACATGCCCACCCCGGGCCGGTCGTCATTGACGACAAAAGTTTCCAGCTCCTTCGGTTTGCCGTCGCGGATGAGTTCCATCGCCGCGACGAGGCGTTCCCCCGGCGATTGCGGATCGCTCGAGCCCGCGCCGCCGCAGGCGGCCATCGTGAGCGTTAGCAGCGCCGCCGCGGCGATTCTGAGTTGGTTCATGATATAAGCTCCTTCCGATTTGTATGGAAACACCATAGTAGCCCGCGCGCAATATCCTGGCTAGCGGCGCCACCAGCAGCGCTGGATCGTGCAGGCGAGAAACTTTTCATGGCAGGGTAAGTTTCAGGTCAGTCCTGGAAAGCGTGTCTGCAAAGATCCGCCGCATCCCTCCCGGAGTCAGCACCCACTCGATCAGCCCCTGCTCGATCCACTGGCAGACGGCGTTGATCGAGACGCCGCAGCTGCGGGTGGCTTCCGAAGACGTCAGCAGGCGACTTCCGGTCAGATCGGGCCGGCAGTTCCAGCAGCGGGGCGCGGGAAGATGGCCGCTACTCACCGGAGGCCCTTTCGGCCAGCCGGCGATGGACGTAGCCGCGTTGGGTCAGAAGACGGCACCGCCGGTTCAGAAAACGCCGGCAGCCTGGCCCGCATTTCTCACACGGGTCCGTCGCGAGGCGTCGGAGAGCGGCGCGGATGCAAGGCGCGCGACGAAGGCCCGCGCAGTCGTACTCGTGCAGTACGTCGAGGAGGCCGAGGAGATGGGATGAGAAGGCCGAGTCGCAGACGCAGTCGTTACGATTGGAGATGTAAAGCTCAATCGTGAGCTGCAAAACAAGAAGGGGCAATCAGAGCCCACAACCTGAAGGAGGACTCGGCCATGAAGAAGAT
>DATKAT010000167.1:0-5808 GCA_035514675.1 Acidobacteriota bacterium
GCCATCGGTTGTCGCCGACGAGGAGGCGTAGCTATTCTTGTGATAAAGGCGTTCGGCCGGCGCTTCCGGCGCCTTCGTTTCCCAGAGCAATTGGCCGTCGGAGCGCCGGAAGGAAAGGACTGACCTCCGCTGACCGTCATCGGTGGCGGTGGTCAGAAAGATCTGATCTCCCCAGATGATCGGCGACGAATGGCCTCGCCCGGGAACCGGGACCTTCCATCGGATGTTTTCAGCTTCCGACCAGCGATCCGGGTAGCCGTCGCCCTTGACTAGACCCTGGATTGAGGGGCCGCGCCAGTGAGGCCAGTAATTTGCGGCCTCCCCGCCCGGAACGACCATTGAAACCTCCGGAGCGGAGTCCGCGGATCCCGCGCTCGTTTTCGATCCCGCCGAGAAGCTCAGCCAACCTGCGGTCAGAATCAGTCCCGCGCAAGCTGCGGCTGCCGCGCGTGTATTAAAGTTCCATTTAAACACCATGAAAAAGTCCTTTGCGCTTTCGAAACGGAAAAACCTCCTCGGCCGCCCCGGCGTCGGAAAGGCGTGCAAGCCTCTTACGATTTTAGTGTCGCGGGAGACAAGGTTCAAGGCAGGAAGGCGCTCGATCGAAACGGAGGTCTCGCCCATGTAAGATAGGATTTGCAGTTCGCAGGGCGGACAAGCGCGCCTTGCAAGAACCAAAGGCGCTAGCCTGGATTTTGCACGCAGATCCTGCTGCGGCGCCGGATAGCGGCGGGACTGCTGCATTGCCGCTCTCCGACGCCTCGCGACGGACCCGCGTGCAAAATCCAGGCTAGGTCTCTGAACCCCCGCAGTCAGGCGCGTAAGCGGTGCGGGCGGGATTCGCTCTTCGGCGTCTGGACTTCTCCAGTGAACTTTTTGGAAGCCGGCGCGTCTATACCAACAGGGAATCTCGGGCCCGTGGGGGACAGAGGATTGAGGGGACTTGAAATTGGGCCTTCAAGCGATCCCGCGCTCGTGGCGGCAAACCATTCCGGCGGCGATGTTGGCGGCATTGCTTCCAACTGCGCCGCGGATTCAAGCCTCCGGCCCGCAGGTCCGGCAGGGCCCTCTGCAAAGAGTCCTGACGCTTAGCGGCGAACTGTATCCGGTGGATTCCTTTTCCTTCTCCGCGCCGCGCATCTCCGTAACGAGCAATCTCTCGATCTCGTACCTGGCGTCGGAAGGAGCGGTGGTCGAACCCGGAAACCTGCTGGTGGCCTTCGACCGCTCGGAAGTCGAATTGAAGATGCTGGAACTGGAGCAGAAGAGCGATGACGCCAGGATCGGACTGGCTCAAAAAGAAGCCGAACTGGCTGCCGAGCATCAAGATCTGTTGCTGGTCCTTGCCGAAGCTGAGAAGGACTTTCGAATTGCCCAACTGTTTTTCCGGATCGAACCCAGGCTGATCCCGCGCAGCGATGCGGAGAGATATCGCTACGATTACGAGCGCACGAAAACGGCGGTTGAGAGGGCCCGGGAGCGGATCGAGACTTTTTCGGTGACGAGAACAGCCGACCTGGAAGTGTTGCGTCTGGAACTAGAGGACGCCGAACTGAATTTACGGCGCCTGCGGTCGGAGGCGGAGCGCCTGAGCATCCATGCCCCGACCCCCGGGGTGGTCACCCATGCGCCCAGCATGACTCGTCCCGGAAATCTTCAGGTCGGAGACTCGATCTGGTCGGGAAATCCGGTGGTGTTCCTCCCCAACATGGACCGGGTCGAAGCTCGTGTCTATGCATACGACGCCGACCTGCCGCTCCTGCGGGAGGGTATGTCGGCGGAAGTTCGTCTGGACGCGTATCCGGAACGCTCTTACCGGGGCCGCATTGAAGCCATTGCAGACATTTCCCGACCCCGCAGCTTCAATTCGCTCTTGAAGGCTTTCCAGATCACCGTTCCCCTTGAGCAGAGCGATCCTTCTCTGATGAGACCTGGAATGACCGTGCGAGCCCGCATTTCTGTTCCCGGAGTCGAATCCCTCATCGTACCCAGGCACACCGTATCCTGGGAGTTGGACGGGCAGGCGTTTGTTCAAACGGCTGGATCCAGCTCCGTTCGAGTTCCCGTGAAGATCCTGGAGGCTTCCGACCTGGAACTGGCAGTGGAGGCCGACCTCCGCCCGGGCCAGGCTCTCGCCCCTGCCACAGTCGCCCGTGGCCCTGCCGCCGGTGGCGAGGAATGGTTCGCTGTGCAGCGCCAGGATCATGTGTTTAACGTTTCCGGGAGCGGGGCCGTGGAAGCAGCCGTTGCTCAAAACATCGGCCCCCCTCCGGTTGAGAACATGTGGTCCTTTACGATCGCGCAAATGGCGCCCGAGGGCGTGCCGGTTCAAGAAGGGGACTTGCTGGTCGCCTTGGATCCATCTGAAATTGAAAAGCGCATCCGGGACGAACAGGCTGCTCTTGAGAAGGTCCTGCAGGAAAAGGAGAAGACTGAAGCCGGATTGAGGATGCAGGTCCTCGATTTGGAGTTGGCTCTGGAGGAAGCTCGCGTGGCCCGGGAAAGGGCGGAGAGCAAGCTCTACCAGGCACGACAGTTTGAAGCGATGATGAAGGTTCAGGAGGCCGAACTGGAAGCTGCATTCGCCCGCCGGAAAGTGGAGCTTCTGGAGGAGAAGCTGCGGTTGCGCAGTCGCAGCGTGGACCTTCAGGTCAGACTTCTTGAAGAACGCAGCAGAGTGCACCGGAACAGGCTGAAGAGGAATCGGAGCCATCTTGATAATATGCGGATCACCGCCCAGGGCCCCGGGGTGGTCGTTTACCAGACCAACTGGCGAAATGAGAAAAAGCAGGTCGGGAGTACCGTGCACAGGATGGAGCCGATTCTGACTCTTCCGGACCTGGATTCGCTGATCGTGCAGGGGCAGGTGGCGGAGGCGGATGCCGGAAGGGTACGGGAAGGCCAGCCCGTCACCGTGAGATTGGACGCGATTCCCGAGAGCGCCTTTCGCGGAACCGTGCGACGCGTCGGCAGCGTCTTTCGCCGGGCCGCATACGATCGACCGATCAAAGTCTTGGACCTGGAAATCGGTCTGGAGGAGCCAGATCCCGCGCGGATGCGTCCGGGAATGGCGGCTCGCCTGCAGATCGAGACGGAGCGCCGCCCGGACGCAATCGCCGTACCGCGAACTGCTGTGTCCGTCCGCGAGGGACGAGCCTACGTAAACGTGCGCACTGAAAGGGGCGTCGAGGTCCGTGAAGTGGAGGTTTCCGATTCGAGCGGGCCGTTCGCCTTCCTTCAATCCGGACTGAGGGAAGGCGAGGAGATCCTGGTTCAGCCGGAACCCCGGGAGGGGCTGTGAAGAAGCTCCTGTTTGGAATTTTGGTGACGGCGCTTCTTGCCGCTTGCGGCTATTTTTCGCGCGGCCGCTGGGAGTCGTGGCTGGAATCCGTTCGAATCTTGGGCTCTGACGCAATCCCGGTCTTGAACGCCGTGGCGCGCTCCTATCGGGTTGAAGTTCCGGCCCCGGGGGAATTGACGGGCCTGCAGACGGTTCCGATCTCGACTCCGGCCGTGCGGACCGGATCCCTGAGAGTGGGATGGCTGGCTGAGGAGGGCCGGATCGTCCAGCAAGGCGAGATTCTGGCGCGCTTCGATGACACCGACGCCCGCCTCTCACTGCAGCAGAGTCAGACCCAATTGGAGAGCGTTCGTCATCGAATTCATCGCACCGAAGCGGAAGGGGACGGGCAGCTCCGGGTTCTGGCGATGGATCGAGACGGGGCGGAAAGAGAACTGGCTTTTGCGCTCAATCAAGTGCGTCAGGATGAAACGATCTTTTCGCAGTGGGAAATTCAGGAGTCGATGATGAGCGCTGCCCTCGCCGAGTTTCGCAAAGAGAACGTCGACGCCAGGCGGACGCTCCAGCAGCGCGCGACGGATTCGGACCTTGGAATTTTGTCGGTCGACCGAGGCAAAGCCGAAACCGAGATCGAACTCGTGGAGGAGACCCTTTCCTCGCTGCTGGTGCGTTCGCCGGCGCAGGGCGTTCTTCTGTACGCGCGAATGGGTTTCGACGGACTGCAGGTTGGCCGGGAAGTGTGGCCTGGGCAGACCATTCTCGAAGTGGCCGGATTGGATCAGTTCCGGGCTGTCCTTCGCGTCCCGGAAAAACGGATCCAAGGCGTACAGCCGGGCGGCCTTGCGTCGGTCCGCTTACTGGCCTTTCCCGACATCGAATTGACGGGAACCGTCGATCGTTTGGATCGAGTCGCCCGGCAGGTCGACCGCCGCGACCCGATGAAATATTTTGAGTGCCACGTGGTTTTAAACGTTCCACTGGATCTGATGGAACGCCTCAAGCCGGGCATGGCCCTGGAAGGATCGATCGTGGTCGAGGGCTTTCCGGAAGCCCACGTGTTGCCCGTCAGCGCGGTCTTTCGAGACGACTCCGGCGCCTTCGTCTTCGTCAGGTCCGGCCAGGAGTTCCACAAGAAGATCGTCAAAGTGCTCGCCTCCGATCACGCGTTTCACGTCGTCGACGGACTGAGCGACGGCGACGAGGTGGCCTTGAAGCATCCATTTGAGGAGCGAAAGTTGGTCCTGCCCGACTTCAATGCGCCGTCAGCGGCTCCCCAGCAGCGACGGTTCATTATTTTCAATTAAGAGATGGCAATTCTGGAAGCCGTCAAACAGGCTTTTCTCAATCTGGGGACGCATAAACTCCGCACGCTCCTGACCATGCTGGGCATGATTTTCGGAGTGGCGGCCGTTCTCTCCATGCTGTCCATCGGCGCGGGCGCCGAACGGGAAGCCCTGTCGGTGATCGAACAAATGGGCCTTCGCAATATTCTCGTGCAGGCCAAGTCGTTCGAACGCGAGCAGCTCCAGATTCTCCGCCAGGACAGCCCCGGCCTGACCCGGTTGGACGCCGCCAAGCTGCAGCAGGCCCTCCCGGAAGGGACTCTGGTGGTCGGCAAGAAATTCCTGCGGCCGTACCAGATCAGCTCCGAGATGGGAAGGTCCGACTCGCGGGTCGTCGGCGTAGACGCCTTTTTTCCCCATTCCGGCGCCTACGCGCTGGTGGAGGGCTCCTTCTTCCTCCCGATTGACGAAATCCAGGCCAATCAGGTGTGCGTGCTCGGCGCTTCGGCCCGGCGCAAGTTGTACGGCCTGGAACAGGCCGTCGGGCGGCAAATCAAGATCAACCAGGAGTGGTTCACCGTTATCGGGGCGCTTCGGGAAGGAGAGGGCGGGGGACGCGAATTCGAGGGCGTGCGACTGGAAGACGCCGGCAACGACGTCTTCGTTCCGCTGCGCACCCTGCTGAGCAAGTTCGAACGGGATCCGGTTGAAAACGAGCTGGACGAAATCGTGGTTCGCGTCCCCGAAGGACACTCTCTGCAACAACAGGCCGCTCTGATCTCTTCCCTGATGGCCGGGATGCACAATCAGATCGACGACTTTACTTTGGTGGTTCCTCAGAGGCTGCTCGAGCAAAGCCGCAGGACCCAGCAGATCTTCAACATCGTCATGGGCGCCATCGCCTCCATATCGCTGCTGGTCGGGGGGATCGGCATCATGAACATCATGCTGGCGTCGGTCTTGGAGCGAACCAGCGAAATCGGCCTGCGACGAGCCATCGGCGCCCGCAGGCGGGACATCACCTTCCAGTTCGTCCTGGAAGCCGTCACCATCAGCTCCGCCGGCGCCGCCCTGGGCATCGGCCTCGGATTCGCGCTGGCCGAGACGGTCTCCTTCTATTCCGGCTGGTCCACCCTGGTCACTCCCTTCGCACTGATCCTGAGCGTCAGCGTTTCGGTCACCGTGGGAATCCTGTTCGGCATATACCCCGCCCGCCGAGCGGCC
>DATKAT010000168.1:0-7168 GCA_035514675.1 Acidobacteriota bacterium
CTCGGCTTCGATCCGGGTTCCGGAGGTCCGGATCGTCGACGCTCCGCGGTTTCCGTATCGTGGACTCCATCTCGATGTCGGCCGCAATTTCCAGGGCGTCGAGCTGGTCGGCAAGATGCTCGATGTGATGGCTTTTTATAAATTGAATCGATTTCACTTCCACATCACCGAAGACGAAGGCTGGCGAATCGAAATCGGACCGCTGCCGGAATTGACTGAAATCGGAGGGCGAAGAGGTCACACGCTTACGGACGAGGAGCATTTGATGCCCTCGTATGGGAGCGGCCCCTTCCCCGGCGCTCCTCCGGGCAGCGGCCACTATTCGCGGTCCGAATTCATTCATATTCTGCAGCTCGCCCACAACCGCCATATCAAAGTGATTCCGGAGATCGACGTTCCCGGACACGCGCGAGCCGCAATCAAGGCCATGGACGCGAGGCACCGCAGGCTGTCCGCGGAAGGGCGCGGTGAAGAGGCCGAGCGCTTCCTTCTGCGGGACCTGCAAGACGAGTCCGAGTACAGATCGGTGCAGGGCTGGGACGACAACGTAATCAACGTGTGCCGGGAATCGACATTTAGATTCCTGGAGACGGTCGTGGACGATCTGGCAGCAATGTATCAAGAAGCGGGCGTTCCGCTCCAGGTCGTACATGTCGGAGGCGACGAAGTTCCGGAAGGCGTGTGGGAAAGTTCTCCCGCCTGCCAGTCGTTGATCGAACGGGAGCCGGACCTGACGGGGACCGAAGATCTGTTCCATTACTTCCTGCGGCGAATGGGTCGGATCCTGTCGGAACGGAATCTGGTGCTGGCAGGGTGGGAGGAGGTCGCCTTAATGCATCTCCCTGACCAGCCCCATGCGAGCGTTCCCAACCCTGAATTCGTCAAAGAAGGCTTCCGGCCTTACGTCTGGAACAGCATCTGGGGATGGGGCGGCGAGGAAAACGCCTATCGCCTGGCGAATGCGGGCTTCCCGGTGGTCATCTGCAACGCCTCCAACTTCTATTTTGATTTGGCCTACAATCGCGATCCGGTCGAGTTCGGATACGATTGGGCGGGCTTTGTAGACAATCGGAAGCCGTGGGAGTTCTCGCCATTCAACCTGTATGCGCGCGCCCGTTTCAACGTGCTGGGCAATCCCATCCACCCGGAAGCCTATGCGCAATCATCTCCTCTGACCGATGCGGGGCGCAGCAACATTCTGGGGCTGCAAGGCCAGCTTTGGGGGGAAAACGCCAAGAACCCGGAAAGAGTCGAATACGGCGCGCTCCCGAGAATGCTGGGGCTTGCGGAAAGGGCCTGGGCGCAAATGCCGGATTGGGAGCTCGTCGCCGATCGAGAGCCGCGAGACGCCTTGCAGCATGCGGAATGGAACCGGTTTGCGAACGCGGTTGGGCAGAGAGAACTCCCGCGCTTGGATCATCTGGCCGGCGGCTTTCAATATCGCCTTCCCCTGCCCGGGGCCGTGGTGGTCGACGGCGCGCTCCAGGCAAACGTCGAGTTCCCGGGACTGCGGATCCGCTACACCACCGATGGAACGGAGCCGACGATCGATGCTCCTCTGTACGCCGCTCCCGTGCAGGTGGAAGGGGAGGTCCGTTTGAAATCGTTTGA
This sequence comes from Acidobacteriota bacterium, assembly GCA_035514675.1. Lineage (GTDB taxonomy): Bacteria > Acidobacteriota > UBA6911 > RPQK01 > JAPXNP01 > DATKAT01. The sequence continues at coordinate 1,612 of DATKAT010000168.1, forward strand.
TACCCGGGGCCGGGGCAGCAGGACCGTCATCGTAAGTCCATAAAGGCGCCCGGCTAAAAAACTTCGCCGTGCGAACAGCCGGACCGCCCTTCGCTTATAATGAGGGCCCATGATCGAAAACGAACGAAGCCGGCCGGCGGAACGTCGCCTGGAGGAAGCCACCTTTGGGGCCGGATGCTTCTGGTGCGTGGAGGCGGTATTTCAGCAGATTCGCGGAGTCGAGCACGTCGAATCCGGTTATTCGGGCGGGACCCTGCAAAACGCGACATACGAACAGGTCTGCACAGGACGGACCGGTCACGCCGAAGTCGCGCGAATCGTCTTCGATCCTGACGTCGTCAGCTTCGACCAACTCTTGGAGGTCTTCTGGCATACCCATGATCCCACCACCTCGAACCGCCAGGGAGCGGACGTCGGCACGCAGTATCGGTCCGTTATCTTCTATCACGACGAAGAGCAGAGGCGGACGGCTGAAGAATCGAAAGAGCGAGTCGAGGCTTCGAAGCTGTGGCCCGATCCGATCGTCACCAACATCGAGCCGGTCCGCGATTATTTCAAGGCCGAGGACTACCATCAAAACTATTTCAGGCTGCACTCCACGGCTGCATATTGCTCCCATGTGATCGGGCCGAAACTGGCGAAGTTCAAGCGCGAGTTCGGGCGCTTGTTGAAACGGGACTCGACTCTGACGGTGGAGTGAAAAAAGCCGATGGCACTGCTCGGCAAATCGCATGCCCGCAGGGTCCGTTTTCGGAGCGCTTGGCCCTGCACGTCGACGAATACCTCACCATCTTTAGCCCGCGGATTTTGCACGCGGGTACGACGCGAGGCGTTGGAGAGCGATGCGGATGCAAGGCGCGCGACGAAGGCCCGCGCAGTCGTACTCGTGCAATACCTCGAGCAGGCCTAGAAACGGCAACTCAGCAGGCGCGCCGCTGTCCGGCGCCACAGCAGGATCTGCGTGCAAGATCCGGGCTATCGAGCGCCGGCAGCGTTGACCGGGCTGCTTCGCCTGGGGCTCCCGTGGATTCACTTAGGACCGATTCATTTCCGCAATCCAGAATGCGCGGCCTTCGCCGACTTTTCGCTTCCTACCGGGAATAGGAAAGAAAATCGAGGCGGCCGCCGTCGGCCGTCAGGGCCTGACCGGTGATGAACTCCGACTGGTCGGATGCCAGAAATGCGATGGTCGAAGCGATCTGTTCAGGCTTTCCCACCGTGCCGAGGCTGGTCCGTTCCGAAACCTTTTTCTCGGCCTTCCGCAGTTCCGACTCGGACTTCCCACGCCTTACCATGTCGGTGGAAATGTATCCCGGGCAGACCGCGTTGACTCGAATCCCGTGGGGGCCCAGCTCAAACGCGAACCGCTTGGTCAAATTGAGGACGGCGGCTTTGGTCGCCGAATAGAAAGTGGTTCCATGAAAAGCCGTTCCCAAGGCCGCAATGGATGCCAAATTGATAATGTTTCCGGAGCCGCGCTCGATCATCGAGGGCGCCACGGACCGGGTTGCATAGACCAACCCCTTCACGTTGACCCGCCACATCAGATCGAAATCCGCCTCATTGAAGTCCAGAAGGCTTCCCGGAATCAGAAGGCCGGCATTGTTGATTAGGATGTCGATGGAATCGAACTCATTGAGAGCCTCCTCAACCATCGCTTCAATAGCGCTCGAGTCGGAGACGTCCCCCTGTATCGCCAGTGAGCGCCCTCCCAGGTCTTCTATTTCTCGCTGAAGAGTCTGGAGCAATTCAGCCGAATGGAGGAAATTCAGAATGACTGCCGCACCTCGACGAGCCAGTTCCAAAGCTGTCGCTCTGCCGATCCCGCGCGAAGCGCCCGTGATCAGTGCGACCCGGCCGGCCAATTTTCCGTCTTTCATGGTCCGCTCTCAGCAGTGGCGGTTTTGGCCCCAGCATGACGGCCTCTCCCGGCTGCGCCGCTTTCATTACGATCCGACAGTTGCCGGCGTCGCAAAACCAGCTGATCAGGACATGATCCAGCGCCCCGAAACGAATTATGCCTCAAAACCGTCCGAATAGAGATACGCGTCGATGACGGCCTGCTCGCCTTCCTTGCCCGATTGCAATTTTCCATGTTCCATCCCCAGGATCCCGTCATAACCTTTTTGATAAAGATGCCGGAAAATGTTCCTGTAATTAATCTCGCCCGTGGTCGGCTCTTTCCGGCCCGGATTGTCTCCGATTTGAAAGTACGCCACTTGATCCCATGACCGGTCTATATTGGGAATGATGTTCCCTTCTGTAATCTGTTGATGGTAGATGTCGAACAGAATCTTGCAGGCAGGACTGTTGACTGCGCGGCATATCATGTAGGTTTGAGGGATTTTGGTCAAAAACAAGCCGGGATGATCCGTCCAGGGATTCAGGGGCTCCAGCACCATCACGAGCCCGTGGGGTTCGAATATGTCGGCGCACCGCTTCAGATTCTCGATTACGTTCGCGGTCTGGTAATCCCATTCCAACCCCTCGTAAAAGCGCCCTGGAACGACGGTGCACCACCGGGCGCGAACTCTCCTGGCGACTTCGACTGATTCGCGGATGTCTTTCAATATCTTCTCCCGAGCCAAAGGATCGTCGGTGGCGAAGGTGACGTTCTGAAAGTCGGCCGTTGCAACGAATACGCCCATTCGCATGCCGAGTCGCTCCATTTCAGCCGCAATCCTTTCCTGCACTTCGACGGGGCGGCCCTTCATCCCATTGTCTTCAAGAGACCGGAAGCCCTGATCGCGCAGGAATTGAAGCTGGTCGATCAGTTCGGGACCAGCGTGCTGAGAAAACATTCCGAAGTGAGGGGCATAATCGAGTTTGAAACGTCTTTGTTCTTGCGGTTGCGCCTGACCCGAGGTCAGGCCGACGGCGGCAATTCCCGTTCCGATCCCTGCTGCCATAAATTCTCTCCTTTTCATGAGCGGATCCTCCCGTTCGAAGTCCAAACTCCTTTCCTTCGGCAGAAACGCCGATGATCAAGATAATACCAGCCGACAGCGCCAACCATTCAGTACCCGGATGGGTGCCCGTACCCGGATGGGGACAGTGGTTTTTTTCGGAAGGGGACGGAAGCGTTTTGCGGTTGCGGAAGGGGACGGAAGCGTTTTGCGGTTGGGGGGAAAGCTTTGCGGCCTCTGGCTTTGCGGGCGGCGGCGGGCTGTGGCGTCCAGGCCTTTGGGCGCTGGTCCGCTCATTTCGATTTCGCCCAAATCGAAGCTGCGACGTTTTAGACGGGTGAAGGAGCCTGAGAAGCGGGAGCGGCAGCGTCGCCGAAGGTCGGCGATGCGCACCATGCCGCAGGATCGAATCAACCGCGGCTACATTCAGTCCTGGAATCTGGTCTACGAACGGAAGCTCCCCTCGGACTTCGTCGTTTCGCTAGGCTACGTCGGGACGCAGACAGTCCGTCAGCTGGCCGATCACAACATCAACTGGTCGCCTCCGGGAGGCGGAACGGCGGGTCGACAGTTCTTCCCGCTGAGCGAGGTCGACGTCCTGTTCTGGGACGGCTGGCTGAGTTCCAACTACCACTCGCTGCAGGTGGCGGTCAATCGGCGCTTTAGAGACGGATTCTTCGTTAAGGGCGCCTACACGTATGGCCGCGCCATCAACATGACCGACGACGACGGTTGGGCCGGCGTCAACTGGAACGATCCCGATCTGATCCACCGCAATCGTGCGCAGGCCGGGTACAACCGGCCGCACGTGCTTCAGTTGGCCAGCATCTACGAACTCCCCATCGGACGAGGGGATACGACGCTGGACCGGATCATCGGCGGCTGGTCGCTGAACGGCATTTTCTCGGTCAGCCAGAACACGCCGTTTACGGTGACCTCTTCGTCGCCCATCAACACCAGAGGAAACCTGCAGACGGCCGATCAAGTGGGCTCCGTCAACAAGCTGGGCGGAATCGGCGTGGGCAACCCCTACTACGACCGGGCGGCCTTCGCTCCCGTAACGCGGGTGCCTGGCACCGACTGCACGAACTTCGACTGCTATGGAAACAGCGGCCGCAACATTCTGCGCGGCCCCACGTTTGTGAATCTGGACCTGTCGGTCGTCAGAAGCTTCCGCATGACCGAGGAGGTCGCCCTAGAGTTCCGGACGGAGTTCCTGAACGCGACCAACACGCCGCACTTCAACAACCCGACCGGCAACGTCAGCTCGAGCAACTTCATGTACATCACGAGCACCAGCGCAAACGCGCCGGAGCGGATCATTCGCTTCGGGCTGAAGCTGTCGTTCTAACCAGCTCCTTACTTAGGAAGCGCAGAGCCGGCGCGGGGACCCCGATCGGGGTCCCCGCGCTTTTTTTTGTGGCGCCGGCATCCAGCCGGCGATTTGGAAATGGCCGGCAGGATGCCGGCCTTACGGCGGGGGCTCGCATCGGGATGGTCCTTTCTGATATACGGGTGCCTTTGATTATCGTGCGAACCGAGTGTCCCATCTCGAAAGGAGTACGCCATGGATGACGCGTCACTGCTGTTGGCTCTGCTGGTTGCCCTGATCGTCAGCGCCGTCTGATTGCGACGCTGCGTTCCGCAAACGCTCGACGAAAGCGTGGCAAGTCCAACACTTTTCACCTCGATTCCTGAAGCGCCCTTTTCCTTGGATCTTGCACGCAGATCCTGCTGCGGCGCCGGATAGTGGCGTCGATCAAGCGGAGCTGTCGAGTCACCGTATGTTGCCTGGCTGCGGCGAGGGATGCCGATCCGGGCGGCGGGTCTGGTCTCCGACCTAAAGATTTCCGGGGCGAGTCATGCTGGGCGCATGGGTGACCACCCCGGGGGTCGGGGCATGGATGCTCAGGCGCCCCGCCTCCGACCGCAGTCGCCGTAAATTCAGTTCGGCGTCCTCTAGCCCGCGTTTCTCACACCGCTTCCACTGCGGCCTCGGATACCGGCGTACCTGCTGTGTTGCCGCTCCTTCCGACGCCAGGTAGGAGATCGAGCGCCTTCCTGCCTTGAACCTTGTCTCCCGCGACACTAGAATCGTAAGAGGCTGGCACGCCTTTCCGACGCCGGGGCGGCCGAGGAGGTTTTTCCGTTTCGAAAACGCAAAGGACTTTTTCATGGTGTTCAAATGGAACTTTAAAACACGCGCGGCAGCCACAGCTTGCGCGGGACTGATTCTGACCGCAGGTTGGCCGAGCTTCTCGGCGGGATCCAAAACGAGCGCGGGATCCGCGGACTCCGCTCCGGAGGTTTCGATGGTCGTTCCGGGCGGGGAGGCCGCAAATTACTGGCCTCACTGGCGCGGCCCCTCAATCCAGGGTCTAGTCAAGGGCGACGGCTACCCGGATCGCTGGTCGGATGCTGAAAACTTCCGATGGAAGGTCCCGGTTCCCGGGCGAGGCCATTCGTCGCCGATCATCTGGGGAGATCAGATCTTTCTGACCACCGCCACTGATGACGGTCAGCGGAGGTCAGTCCTTTCCTTCCGGCGCTCCGACGGCCAATTGCTCTGGGAAACGAAGGCGCCGGAAGCGCCGGCCGAACGCCTTTATCACAAGAATAGCTACGCCTCCTCGTCGGCGACAACCGATGGC
>DATKAT010000169.1:0-6762 GCA_035514675.1 Acidobacteriota bacterium
CATTGGAGACTTGACAGACGCCAGTCACATTCAGTCTGAAACTTTTGACTGCATCATCCTGACCCAGACGCTGCAAACCATCTTCGACGTGACTGCCGCCGTTCGAACCGTGCACCGGATCCTGAAGCCGGGCGGCGTCGCCTTGGTGACCATCCCTGGCATCAGCCAGATCAGCCGCTACGATATGGAAAGATGGGGGTATTATTGGAGCTTTACGACGCAGTCGGCCGAAAAGCTTTTCGGCGCCGCTTTCCCTCGAGATCACCTGCAGATCCAAACCTACGGCAACGTGCTGGCTGCGATCGCCTTCTTGCATGGACTTGCAAGCCAGGAGCTGGACAGCAAAGAACTTGAATACGCAGACCCGGATTATCAGCTTTTGATCACCGTGCGAGCCGTTCGTCCGCAACTTCTATGATGCACCCGCCCGGCTGGAAATCCCTGAATCTATACGCAAGTCTACTGCGGAGCCGATTGAGGGATTCCGTCCTGGTCCTTGGCTATCACCGAGTGGCGAAAGTGCGGGATGATCCCTACCGGCTTTGCGTGCAGCCCTCTTTTTTTGCGGAACAGTTGGAAGTCCTGCGGCACAGCACTCGAGTGATCGACTTGGAAACTCTTCGGCAAGGGTTGCTTCATGGATCATTGCCGCGGCGGGCGGTCGCGATCACGTTCGATGACGGTTACGCGGACGCCTTTCATGCAGCTCGACCGCTGTTGGAGAAATACGATTTGCCGGCGACCGTGTTTATGGTCTCCGGCGCTTGCGGTCGAGAGTTCTGGTGGGATCGACTGCGCCGACTCATTTGCAGCCCGCCCCTGCTGCCTGAGAATCTGGAATTGTACGTCGGAATAAAAGTCGTCCGCTGGAGTCTATTTGAAAACGGCCTGCCGTCAATTCGCAAGAAACGAGTCAGTCCGAGGCGCCGCCTTCAACAGGCGCTGTATTCGTCTTTGAAGACGCAACCTCATCAAGAAAGAACCGCCGTCTTAGACCAGCTTCAAAAATGGGTGGAAACGGCTTCCTCGCCCGGGCCGATCGAGGCGCGAGGGATGACTTCGGCCGAATTGCAGACGCTTTCTGACGGCGGTCTGATCGCAATCGGAGCTCACACGGTTTTTCACGAACCGCTGGCATCGCTGTCGACAGAGGCTCAGAAAAAGCAAATTGCTTTAAGCAAAGTGGCCTTGACAAACATCGTGCAGAAACCTGTGGATTTTTTTTCCTATCCACACGGCTTTGCTTCCGCTGACACCCGGCAGCTGGTTCAGCAAAGCGGCTTTCAACTCGCTTGTGCGAGCCATGGCGGAGCGGTTCACAAGAGGTGCGATCCATTTGATTTGCCTCGCTTCTGGCTCCCTGATTGGAATGGCGAGCAATTTGCGCGGTGGCTTCACAGGTGGTTCCGATAAACTCGAACGCTTAAAAGAGTTCGCGAGGGAAGATTCCATGACGGAAGGACCGTTGGTTTCAGTGGTCATTATCTTTTTCAACGCGGAGAAGTACCTTCGCGAGGCCATTGAAAGCGTCCTCCGCCAGAGTTACGAGCGCTGGGAACTGCTACTGGTCGATGACGGTTCTACGGACGGGAGCGCTCAGATCGCAAGTTTCCATGCAGATATGGACCCCGCCCGCATGCGCATCTTACTGCACCCGAATGGCGAAAACCGCGGCATGTGCGCATCCAGAAATCTCGGCATCCGGCATGCGTCCGGCAAGTATCTTGCCTTTCTGGATGCGGACGACGTCTGGCTGCCGCAAAAGCTTGAAGAACAGGTTGCATTACTGGAGTCGCAGCCGCGAGCCGGTATGCTGTATGGAAAGACCGAGTACTGGCATAGCTGGAATCCAAACCCAGGCGAAAGAAATAGGGATTTCGTGCCGGATCTGGGCGTCCCGCCGAACGAAATCATCGCGCCGCCTGCGCTTGTGCCCTTGTTCCTGCGGGGCAAGGCCTCTGTCCCCTGCACTTGCAGCATTCTGGTGAAACGGTCAGTTGTGTCCGAAGTCGGAGGCTTCGATGAGTCTTTCACGGGCCTTTACTCGATCTATGAAGATCAGGCCTTTTACAGCAAGGTTTGCCTGGCGACGCCCGTGCTGGCAGCCGATCGATGCTGGGACAGGTACCGTCAACACTCCGAGTCGAGCGTCGCTGTGGCTGCGCAAGCCGGGCTTTCGGCGCGCGCGCGGCGATTTTTTCTGGAGTGGTTGCAGGATTTTCTGACCAATCGACAGGTCGAAGATTCAGCGGTCTGGTTGGCCCTGCGACGCGAAATGTGGCTGTTGAAGCATCCGGCCTGGCTGTGCGGGAATACGCCGGCCCGTACGGCTTGGCGAAGGATCAAGAAATGGGTCCTCAGAATTGAAGAAAACGCTCTGCCGGCGTTTGCGGAGCGCAGAATCTGGCTGAAGCGCGACGCGATCGCACGGGCGCAGAATTCTGAACCGCTTCCTGCGGTGAGGGCCGTTCCACTGAATCCCCCCCGCCCCGAGGCTAGTGGCGAGGAAATGACGATTCCTTCAGGAAGCGATCCGATGGCCGAGAGCCTTCGACCCATCGCGCAGAAGGCGCCGGACACCGCAGACTCGGGCGCGCAAGAATCAGGTCCCGCCAGCCATGCTTTTCAAGCGCCCTCCGCAACCCGCGCCGCGATCATTATCTTGAGCTTGAATCAGCGAGACGTCACGCTGCAATGTCTGGCTTCGCTCCAACGGTCTAACTCTCTAACCCATCAGACTTTGCTGTGGGACAACGGCTCCGCCGACGGCACTTCGGCGGCGGTGCGTCAGGCCTTTCCCGAAGTCTTCGTGCATGAGCACCCGGTCAACCTCGGCGTGGCGTCCGGGCGAAACGCCGCCGCTTCACTGACTATCGAGGAATTCCAGCCTAGCCATCTTTTGTTTTTGGACAACGACATGATCGTCCAAGAAGGCTTTGTCGAAGCGCTCTTGGCGCCGTTCCGCGCAGAACCCAAGATCGCCCAGACTCAGGCCAAGCTGCGCCTGATGGACGATCGGAAGCGTCTCAACGACGGGGGCGGCGCCCGGATCAGCTTCATTCGTTGCCAGGCCGCTCAAATCGGGTTTGGCGAAATCGACCGAGGCCAATACGATCGCTCCAGGGAGTGCATTGCGTTTGGAGGATCGACCATGGTTCGAACGGAGGTGTTCCAGGAATTGGGCGGGTTCGATCCTCAATTCGACCCTTTCGGACCTGAGGACATCGATTTTTCCCTTCGACTGCGAAAGGCGGGATATCGCGCTCTGTTCGTTCCGGACGCTGTCGCTTATCACAGAATCAGCCACACCATCGGAAAGGGATACAGCAGCTTGTACGCCCGCCTGAAGTCGCGCCATTGGCTGCAATTGATGCGTCGGCACGCCACACGCCGGCAGCAGGCCGGGTTCGTGCTTTTCGGCATGCCCTACCTGGCTATCTGCGTAATCCTTCGAGAAGGCAGGCGAGGAAATTTTTCAGCTTTGGCAGGATTGTTTTGCGGCGTGCTGGACTTTGTTGCGCCTTCGTTGCGATGGCGGGAGCGTTCTTGAACGTCGAAGATGAGCGGTTGGATTCGGAGCGATCCGAATTAAGATGGGAGATTCCGCTCCTTGCAGCCTTGACGCTGAGCGCGGGCGCATTGCGATTTCACCGGTTGGGCGATTGGAGTTTCTGGATCGACGAGCTCTTTACGATTGATCGGGCGCTGACCCAGTATGGAACCTTTGCGGACTGGATTCAGCATATTCTCCCAAATAGCCTGTGGTTCCCGGTTTCTGTGATGTTGAGTTCGGGAGCGCTCCAGTTCTTTGGCGTCAGCGAGTGGAGCGCCAGAGCGGTTCCTGCCGCCATCGGAGTGCTGTCCATTCCGGCGCTGTACTTTCCAGCCAGAGCGATTTTTGGCGCACGAGTCGCCATCCTTTCGGCATTTTTGCTGGCAATGTCGCCATGGCACCTTTTCTGGTCTCAGAATGCGCGATTCTACACCGCCCTGGTGCTGTTCTACACCTTGGCCTTGCTGGCTTTCTTTCTGGGACTGGAGCGAAATCGCCCCAGCTACATCCTCTTCGGAATCCTGTTCTTTTACCTCGCGTTCTCCGAACGCATTTTCAGCCTGTTCTTAATTCCCGTCATGGCGTTCTACCTCTTGGCGTGTTGGAAGGGACCGCTGCAGAAACCACCTGGCTTCAACAAACGCAACCTCTTGCTCCTGGCATCGCCGCTGATCGTCGGGCTTGCCCTGGAAGGATTGAGCCTTCTGACGAGAGGTTCGTCCTTCACGTTGGGCGAAATGGACTGGTTTTTTCTTTATGTCAACAAGACGCCCCTGAGGTTGGGTGGAGCTGTCGCGTTCAATGTCGGCGTGGCATTGGCCGTACTTGCTTTGATGAGCGGCGTTTATTTTCTTTTCCAGAAGAATAGGGCGGCCACGCTCCTCCTCATCGGCGTGGCGCTTCCACTTTCGATGCTGATTCCCGCCAGCTTGTTTATGTTTACGGAGGATCGATATCTTTTCGGCACTCTGCCGGGATGGATATTGTTGGCTTCCCTGGGGATTAACGAGATTTGGAGCCGCCTTGGACAGCGCAGGAAGTTGCTGGCCGCCGCCTTCGTGGCCATGTTGGCGGCGGATGCGGCCGGCGAAATCTTGCTTTACTTCCGGCTGAATCATGGCAACAGACGGGAGTGGAGGGAAGCCTTTCAATTGGTGCGCGATAGGGCGGATTCAGACGATGTCGTTGTTGCTTATTGGCCGGAGTTCAGCGATTACTACCTGGATCGCGAAATTCTTCCCTGGGCGGATGTCCGCTTGGAGACCTTGACCGGTCGGAAAGAGAGGACGTGGTTCGTCGTGGATTCCGAGACAGTTTGGGGGAGCCCCGCGAGAAAGCGTTGGGTCGAGCGGAATGCGGAACTGGTCGAAGTGTTCTACCTGCGGACGCCGGAAGACTTGAATCTGCGCGTCTATGTTTACGACCCGTCGGTGCCGGAACGAAGGCTATCGAAGGAATAAGACGTCGATGTTTTGCTCAACGATTATTCCAACGGTGGCGCGTCCGTCCTTGGAGCGTGCCGTCCGGAGCGTCCTCGATCAAGAGTTGGACGGTGCGGATTTTGAGGTGATCGTCGTCAACGATTCCGGACGGCCGCTGGGTGGCGCCGCCTGGCAACGATCGCCGCACGTTCGGGTCATTGACACGAACCGGCGCGAGCGGAGCCTGGCAAGAAATACCGGCGCCGCCGTCTCTCGAGGACGGTACTTGCACTTTCTGGACGATGACGATTGGCTGGCCCCAAATGCCTTGTGCGCGCTCAAAGAACTGGCCGATCGAGAGGTGGCAGCGTGGATATACGGCGCCACTCAACTCGTCGACCGCAAAGGCCGACCCCTGATACAGCTTCGACACCGGCTGAAAGGAAACTGTTTCCTTCAGGTAATGGCCGGGGAGTGGATTCCACTGCAATCCTCTCTGATCGCAAGTCAAACGTTCTTCGACGTTGGCGGCTTTCACCCGCTGTTGAGCGGTCCTGAAGATATCGACCTGCTGCGACGAGTTGCGCTGACGGAGGAGCTTGCAGGCGCCGAAGCGATTGTGGCCTACGTTGTCAGGGGCGACGCTGGCAGCACCACAGATTACAGAGAGCATTCAGCACAGAGCCGATGGGCTCGCGAAAGAATTCTGGACCAGCCCGAGGCTTTCGGCCGACTGCGGGCAGCGGCTTCTTCCCGAGACGAATGGCGCGCCCGAATCGCTCGGATTTATCTGACTTCCGCGGTATGGAATCTGCAGCGAGGACGCTTCTCAAAGGCTATCAGCCGATTGACGCACGGTTTCGCTGTTTTGGCCGCGTCCGCCCCCCTTTTGCTTTCGGGACGGTTTTGGAGCTCTCTCGCGAGTCCCTACGCAAGCGAAACGTTTGCCCGCGGCATCGCCGCATCTGAGAAATTGTCGCCGCCTCGCTCACGCTGATAGACATGTTTTGTTCAGTCATCATCCCAACAATCGGTCGCTCGACTCTGACACGGGCTGTCGAAAGCGTACTCAGCCAGCAGCTCCGTTCGGCAGAGTTCGAAGTCATCGTGGTCAATGACTCCGGCCAACCCCTGCCATTCGAAGCGTGGCGCGAATCGGACCGCATTCGCATCCTGGACACCAATCGCCGTGAGCGCAGCTTCGCACGCAATGCAGGCGCTGCTGTCGCCGTGGGCGATTACCTGTACTTCCTGGACGACGACGACTGGTTGTTGCCCGGTGGATTAGCCGCTTTTCAAGAACTGGCCCGACAGGCGCCGGAAGCGGCATGGCTGTATGGCGGCGTCCGGATCGTGGACGAGACCGGCAGCTGTCTGGCCGAAAGAAATTCCGGACTGCAAGGGGCCTGCCTGGCGCAGGTGATGGGGGGCGCATGGATCCCCATTCAGTCGTCTTTGATCCGCACTCAGGATTTTTTTGCCGTGGGCGGCTTCGACCCGCTCATTCGGGGCACCGAAGATCAAGATCTGTGCCGTCGAACCGCCGCACGAGGCGTTCTGGGCAACACGCCCAAGGCGATCGCCTGCCTCTTTCGCGGCGCCGGCTGGAACACTTCCACCGATTACAGTCGAGCGGCAGAGGATACTCGAGCCTCCCGCGACTTCGTGACGGATCAGGCGGGAACCTTCCGGCTCATGGTCAAATCGGCGGACAACGCGTATTGGCGGGGCCGCGTCGTTCACGTATACCTGAGCCTGGCCTATTGGAATTGCCGACGCCGTCGCTTC
>DATKAT010000170.1:0-7017 GCA_035514675.1 Acidobacteriota bacterium
GCAGGAAAGTGGTCATGCGCGGATGTTGAGGCTATTGGAGGAGGTCCGCCGAGACTCCGATCTCCGGAACAGCTTCACGGGCGCCGGCAACCTGCAGGAGTGGGAGCGCAGATTGGAGGCGCTTCCTTCCGCCGTCGATGCGCAAACCCGGAGCGGACTGTTGGTCAGCATCGGGATGAGCCGCCTGCGTCTGGGCTTCATCGAGGACGCGCTCAAGCGACTCCACGAGGCCGAAGGGCTGGTGGATCAATTCGAGCCGGAGCGGAGGAGGGCCGTCCGCGCCTCCCTGTTCTATTACCTGGCGCTGGCTTACCTCCGCAAAGGGGAATCGGACAACTGCGTGACCCTCCACCATGCCGAAAGCTGTTTGCTGCCGATTTCCGACAAAGGAGTTCACCAGAACCAGGACGGTTCGCGCAAGGCGATCGAATACCTTCGAAAGGTGATAGAGCTTGCGCCCTCCGAGTCGGCCGAATGGTTGGCTTCCCGCTGGCTGTTGAACATCGCGGCGATGACCCTGGGGATCTATCCGGACGAACTGGCGTCTGAAGAAAGAATCGCCCCCGAAATCTTCGAATCCGACGCCGATTTTCCGCGATTCAGAAACGTCGCACACGAGGTCGGCCTTCACCAGGTCAATCTCTCCGGCGGCGCCATCGCCGAAGACTTCACCGGAAACGGACTGCCCGACATCGTTACCTCGAGCTGGGCTCCCGACGACAACCTTTTCTTTTTCGCCAATTCCGGCGACGGCAGATTTCAAGACAGATCGGCTGAATCGGGCCTGGGCGACATCATGGGAGGGCTCAACCTGGTGCATGCCGATTACGACAACGACGGGGAGTTCGATATTCTGGTGCTTCGGGGCGCCTGGCTGTCCGGCGAAGGCGGCCGGATTCCGAATTCCCTGCTGAGAAACGAAAACGGCAGATTTGTGGACGTGACGTTCGAAGCCGGTCTGGGCGGCGCGCATTTTCCGACGCAGACCGCGGCCTGGGCCGATTTCAACAACAACGGGCTGCTGGATCTCTTTATCGGAAATGAAGCCACGCATAGGCAACGCTTTCCATCGCAGCTCTTCAGAAACAACGGGGACGGAACCTTCACCGACGTGGCCAGGGAGGCGGGAGTCGAGAACTTCCGCTTTGCCAAGGGAGTGGCCTGGGGGGACTTTAACAATGACGGCTACGCCGACTTGTACGTCTCGAATCTGGGCGCACCCAATCGGCTCTATTTGAACCAGGGCGACGGCACGTTTCGCGATGTGGCGGAGGAGTTGGGCGTCGCCGGGCCGATCGACAGCTTCCCCGTCTGGTTTTGGGACTACAACAACGACGGCCAATTGGACCTGTTTGTCAGCACCTACCTTGATGTGATGCCGCCCCAATGGCTGGCTTTTGCGGCTGCAAGCTTCGAAGGACGCCCCTATCCAGGCGAGCTGTCCCATCTATACGAAGGGCGGCCCGACGGGAACTTTCGCGAAGTCGCGGCCGAACGAGGCCTCGACAAGCTGGCGATCTCGATGGGGGCGAATTTCGGAGACCTGGACAACGACGGATTCCTGGACTTCTACCTGGGCACCGGCTACGCCTTTTACGACGGGCTGGTGCCGAATCTGATGTATTGGAATCGCGGCGGCCAGCGCTTCCTGGACGTCTCGGCGTCAGGCGGCTTCGCTCATCTCCAGAAGGGCCATGCCGTGGTTTTCGCGGATTTCAACCAGAACGGCGCACAGGACGTCTTCCAGCAGATGGGCGGCGCCTACCCGGTCGAGGCCTACAACGACGCTCTGTACGAAAATCCGGGATCTCAGAATGGATGGATCAAGATCCGCCTCCAGGGCGTGCGTTCGAATCGTGCGGGCGTCGGCTCGCGCATCCGGGTCGATATCGATGACGGCGGAGAACAACGGTCGATTTTTCGCACGGTTCAGGGCGGCGGAAGCTTCGGCTCCAGCTCGTTCACCCAGCACATTGGCGTTGGCAAGGCAGAAGAAATCAAGCGCCTGGAAGTCTACTGGCCCGCTTCCAAAATCCGTCAGCCGTTTGAGTCCCTGCCAGTCAATCGCCTATTCGTCATCCAGGAGGACGCTGCGGAACCCGCGACTGTGGAGCTCCAGCCCTTTTCTTACGCTTCAGTGCGGACGCATCCGGGGCGCCATTAATTCATCACTTCTCACTCGCGTCCTGATGCGTTGCCGTCGCAGGGAAGACAGGAGTCAGAAGATAGAAGCCGTAACGCAAAACGGAATGCGAAACTCATGTCTCTGGATGGTCGTTGCGTCGCTCCGACAATCGCATCGCCCCGGCCATCGGGAGGCATGGGTTTCGTTTCCAGCGCCGGGCGCTTTTGACGTCGGAATGGTCGTAGAAATAGAATTGAGTTTTCGCTTTCAGACCCGTCCGCGGGGCGAAGACGGCAGAAGATGACGCAAAGCAGCAAGCAGTTTCTGGAGGGACTCGAGCAGTCGGCCAACGAAGTGGTGCGAAGAACCAGAGAGCTGGTCGGCGGCCTGACGCCCGAGGAGCTGCTGCGACGACCGGCGCCGGACCGCTGGAGCATCGCCGACTGCTACGAACATCTCATTCGCAGCAGCGAGGTCTATCACCCCCTGATTCGCCGCGCTGTCGAGGAAGCTTCCGCCGCGCCTCCCGACCAGCCGTTTCGGAAGACCTGGCCGGCGCGGTTCTTTATCTCAATGGCGGACGACCGCGTCCGGGTGAAAGCGAAGGCGCCGAGAGCCTTCGTGCCTCCAGCTCAGGCTCGTCCGGACGCTCCCGAGCGTTTTTATCAGATCCAGCAGGAGTATCTGGAGATCCTGAGAGCTGCTGCCGGGAAGGATTTGTCTTCGGCGCGGGTTCCTTCGCCGGCCACCCGTCTGCTGAAGCTGAGCCTCGGCGCCGCGCTCGAGCTGCTGGTTCGCCACCAGCAGCGGCATGTGAAGCAGGCCGAAGCCCTCCGGGTCGATTGAACGGCAGTTCGCGTGTTGAATTTTGAATTTTGAATCTCGAGTCTTGACTCGGGACTCTCGACGGTCAGCAACGATGAACATTAAATCGCCCATCGACCCCGTTTGCGGCATGAAGGTGGACCCGACGCGGTCGTCGGGCCCCGTCGAATACGAGGGCGTCGACTACTACTTCTGCTGTGGCGGCTGCATGGAGAAGTTTCGCAGCGACCCCCAGGCCCATCTGGGCGGCGGGCTGGTGGGTTTGAAGGAAGCCGCCGGGCCGGCGGACTCACGAGGGGACGCACGGCCTTCGTCCGGAGTCTACACCTGCCCGATGCATCCTGAAGTTCGCGAAGATGGGTCTGGAGACTGTCCAGACTGCGGAATGCGGCTCGAGGCCGCGCAGCCGCGGGCGCGGCGGCGCACCCGCTACACGTGTCCCATGCATCCGGAAGTCGTGCAGGACGGGCCGGGAGATTGCCCCATTTGCGGGATGGCGCTCGAGCCGATCGCCGGCGCTGCGGAAGCCGAAGAGGACCCCGAACTGGCGGGTATGACCCGCCGGTTCTGGATTTCGGCAGTCCTGACCGCGCCGGTTCTGATTCTGGCGATGGGCGAACATGTGGGGATCCCCCTGAGATCGGCTATGGGAGGCGCGGCGGCGCACTGGGCGGAGCTGCTGCTGGCGACTCCTGTGGTCCTGTGGGGCGGCTGGCCCTTCTTCGTCCGCGGCTATCGGTCGGTGATCCGCGCCAGTTTGAACATGTTCACGCTGATCGCGCTCGGTGTCGGAGTCGCCTGGGCCTACAGCCTGGTCGCCGTGATCCGGCCTGGAATCTTTCCCGACGGCTTTCGGGCTGGGGACGGCACGGTCGGCGTCTACTTCGAGGCGGCTGCAGTCATCGTGACTCTGGTGCTCCTGGGACAGGTGCTGGAATTGCGGGCCCGTCACTCGACCGGAGAGGCGATTCGAAAGCTGCTCGACCTGGCCCCGGACACGGCTCGAGTGGTGCGGGACGACGGCCGGGAGGAGGACGTTCCGCTGGACCGGGTGCAACAGGGAGACCGCTTGCGGGTGCGGCCCGGCGAGAGGGTTCCGGTCGACGGCGTCGTACGGAGCGGCCGAGCGGCGATCGACGAATCGATGCTGACGGGGGAGCCGGTTCCGGTCGAGAAAGTGGAGGGAGACCCGGTTACGGGCGGGACCGTCACCCAGTCAGGCAGCTTTCTGATGAAAGCCGAACGGGTCGGCGAAGATACAGTCCTGTCCCGGATCATTCAAATGGTTGCGGAAGCCCAGCGCAGCCAGGCGCCGATTCAGGGGCTGGCCGACCGGGTGGCGTCTTACTTCGTCCCGGCTGTAGTCGGAATCGCCGTCGTCACATTTGCAGTCTGGGCGCTCTGGGGACCCGAGCCTGCCATGGCGTACGCGCTGGTCAACAGCGTCGCGGTCCTGATCATCGCATGCCCCTGCGCGCTGGGGCTGGCGACCCCGATGTCGGTCATGGTCGGAATCGGCCGCGGTGCTCAGGAGGGGGTGCTGATCAGAAACGCCGGGGCTCTGGAGATTTTCGAGAAAGTGGACACGCTGATCGTCGACAAAACCGGAACGTTGACCCAAGGAAGTCCACGGCTCGTTCAAGTTCACCTTCTCGACGGGATCGAAGAAGAAAGCGTGCTTGCGCGGGTGGCCGGCCTGGAGAAGGCCAGCGAGCATCCGCTCGCTGACGCCATCGTGCAGGGCGTGCGAGACCGGGGAATCGACCCCGTCGAAGCGGAGGAATTCGAGTCTTTAACGGGCCGCGGCGTGCGAGGCGTGGTGGAGGCCAAGTCGCTTCTCCTCGGGAACCGACGCTTCCTGGAGGAAAATCAAGTCGAAGTCTCCGACCTGGAAGAGGCTGCAGAGCGGGCCCGCCTGAAAGGGCGCACCGTCGTCTTCATCGCCGAAGACGGAAAGCCGGCAGGGCTTCTGGCGCTCGAGGACCCCATCAAGGAGACTTCGGCGGAGGCGGTCAGGGCCCTGCACGCGGAAGGCGTCGAGATCGTCATGCTGACCGGCGACAGTCGATCGACCGCCGAAGCCGTTGCAAAAGAGCTGGGGATCGACCGGGTGGAGGCGGAAGTGCTGCCCGAACAGAAGGCGGAGGCGGTTCGCCGGCTTCAGGAGGAGGGGAGGACCGTGGCGATGGCCGGAGACGGAATCAACGACGCGCCAGCGCTGGCGCAGGCTCACGTCGGGATCGCGATGGGCGGAGGCTCCGACGTGGCGATCGAAAGCGCCGCAGTGACTCTCATTCGCGGTGACCTGAGGCGCATTGCAAGAGCCAGGCGATTGAGCCGCGCGACGGTCCGAAACATCCGCCAGAACCTGTTTTTCGCGTTCATATACAATTCGCTGGGATTGCCGATCGCCGCCGGAGTCGCCTATCCCGTTTTCGGAATCCTCCTGAGCCCGATGATCGCCGCCGGGGCCATGAGCCTCAGCTCGGTCTCGGTCGTCGGAAACGCGCTCCGGCTGAAACGGGCGCGGATCTAGCCCGCATTTCTCACACTGCTTCTACTGTGTCGACGGATAACGACGCGCCTGCGGAGTTGCCGCTCCTCGGCCTCCTCGACGTACTGCACGAGTACGACTGCGGGGGCCTTCGTCGCGCGCCTTGCATCCGCGCCGCTCTCCGTCGCCTCGCTACGAACCAGTGTGAGAAATGCGGGCTAGCGGCGGTCGTTCTCAGTTCCAAGTTCCATTTTGCGTGGATCTGTGTTTTCTCCATTTGTCAAAGCCTGACCGGAGATTTCTGCCGCGCCCTGACTGGCGCTCTCGGTTTTTTGGGACGGCTTGAACCCAGCCCTCACGGACTGGGTTAAAAACTACCGGCCTAACGGCCTCATTTGGGCCCGTCAGCTCATCGAATCGCGCTACCCAGAACCCAGAACTTAGAACGAACTCCTCTCACCGCCGCACGGCTGCGGCGGCTCCGCCTCTGCGGGGGTCGGCCATGCCGGCCAGCGCACCGTCGGGCAGAAGTTCGATCGACTGAGCGTCGCCCTGGTATCC
Source organism: Acidobacteriota bacterium (assembly GCA_035514675.1). Lineage (GTDB taxonomy): Bacteria > Acidobacteriota > UBA6911 > RPQK01 > JAPXNP01 > DATKAT01. The sequence goes on from DATKAT010000170.1 coordinate 6,006, forward strand.
GCGGCGGATTTCCAGTACATGCTCCATAGCCTGCAACGCGGACGCCACCGCAGGGCGCAGGCCGTTGGGTTCGTACTGCAGGACATCCGGCAGGTGCTGATGGTGGAATCGGGGCGCCGCAGTCGCGGCGGCGACGTCCATGCGGAAGTCGACGACGTTAGAGAGGATCTGTGCGACCGTCGTGATGATGGCGCCGCCTCCAGGCGTGCCGGTGACCAGTCGCAGACGCCCCTCCGGTTCAACCAGAATCGTCGGAGTCATCGACGAGAGCATGCGCTTTTCGGGTTCGATGGAGTTGACTTCCCCCTGCACGAGGCCGAACTGGTTGGGCTCGCCGGGTCTGGCCGTGAAATCGTCCATCTCGTTGTTCAGCAGGAATCCGGCCCCGGACACCGTCACGAGGTTGCCGTACAGGGAATTGATCGTCGTCGTGACGGCGACCGCGTTGCCTGCTTCGTCCACGACCGAAAAGTGGGTCGTGTCGGCCCTCTCTCGGTCGGACCCGACGATAGGCGAGACGGCGCCCAGTCCCGGGAGTGCTCGGTCCGCAGGCGTGGCCCGGTCGGCGCGGATGTCGGAACGCCGCTGGACTGCGTACTCGTCCGAGATCAGCCTGTCGACAGGCTGAGGAACGAAGTCGGGATCCGCCAGGTACGCGTTGCGGTCGGCAAATGCTCGTTTGGCCGCCTCGGCGAACAGGTGCAGGTGATCGCGCGAGTGAAAGGCGAGCGACTCGAGACGATAACCCTCCAGGATTTTGAGGATCTGCGCCAGTGTGGCGCCTCCTGAAGACGGGGGAGCCATGGAAACGACTGTGTAACGGCGGTAGGTGAACTCCAGAGGATCCCGCCAGACGGCCTCGTAGCGGGCCAGATCCTCGCGGGTGATCAGCCCGCCTCCGCGGCGCATTTCGGCTTCGATCAGCTCGGCCGTACGGCCCGCATAGAAACCGTCTCGACCGTCTTGCGCGATGCGCCGCAGCGTTTCCGCCAGGTCCGGCTGTGCGAAGCGT
>DATKAT010000171.1:0-7026 GCA_035514675.1 Acidobacteriota bacterium
TCCTTCGGAAGCGGAATGGGTTTCAGAAAGGTCTCGCCCAGCAATTCGGGCGGCAGGTTGGGCGTCTGATTCGGCTCCCGAAAGAGTAGGATCTCGACGCGGTGCTTTCTCCTGGCGTTGCCGAGCCAGCGGTCCAGCTCCCGATCGGTCTTTTCCATCGAGAGCAGCTGGCGCAGCGACTCTTCGACCAGCGAAAGCGGCGGAACAGGCTCTTGGTTGGCCTCTCTTTCGGGTACGTATTGCTCCTGGTAATACTCCTCGATTTCGTCGGGCAGCACGATGATGAAGGGCTCGAACCGCAACTGGATGAATTTGTTGACGGCGATCCTTCGGTAAACGGTTTCCCGAAATTCGTGCACGCTCATTCCCATCCGGTCGAGTTGCTGTTGAAACTCCTGTTCGGATTCAAAGCGCCGACGGCTTTCGATAAATGCATCTATTTCCTGCGGCGTCACCTGAATGAAGGGGGTCTGCTCGGCTTCTCTCGAAATCAAGCGCTGGTCGATGATCTGGTTGAGAATCTCCAGGAGAAATGATTGCTGTAGATCGTCTTCAGCGGGAACCGGCAGGTTGCGGTCCTGAATGAACCAGTTCAGATCGGTCAGAGTGATGACCTCGTCCTCGAGGACGGCGGCGATCTGATCGACCGTTGTCCCGGAAGCTGTCGCGGGGAGCGACCCGAAAAGGATCAACGCGGCGGCTAGCCCGAATGTTGCACACGGGCCCGTCGCGAGGCGTCGGAGAGCGGCGGGGAACCCAGACGCGCGACGAAGGCCCGCGCAGGCGTACTCGTGCAGTACGTCGAACAGGCCGAGGAGCGGCAACGCAGCAGGCGCACCGCTCTCCGGCGCCGCAGTAGGACCCGGGTGCAACATCCGGGCTAGAATGGATGCCCTAAATTGATGTGCAAGCTCCATCGATTAAATCCTTCAACTCGAGGCGGTTGTGGATTGTAGGCAACGTCCAGCCGGATCGGTCCCACCGGGGTTCGGAAAAACACTCCGGCTCCGACTGCGTTGCTGAAACTGGTTTCGGCGATTTTAGTAATGGTTGGAAATACGTTTCCAATATCGAAAAACAGCGCGCCCCCGATCAATCCGCGAGCCGGAAAACGGGCTTCCAGATTTCCGATAATCAGCGCGTTGCCTCCCAGGGGTACGGCCGTCATATCCGGATCTTCACGGGTTCCGCGGTTTACGAGAAAAGGCTCTCCATCCCTGTCGGGGTCGGGCAGCAGAGGCCCGGCCAGATCCTGAGGAAGTCCGCGCAGACTGGTGGGCCCTCCGGCAAAAAAGCGCTCGCTGATGGGAATTGGATTGGCGACTTCTTTGGCGGAAGTGATCCCGAATGGTTCGATCAACCCGATGCGCAACGACGCGGCCACGATCAGGTCCGGAAAGGCTGGATAATAGTACTGGCCGATGGCCAGAAAGCGAAAGAACTCCTCATTGGAGCCCAATGGACGCGCCGCCATCTGCGCCTCTCCGCTCACAAAAAACCCGGACGCCGGGTCGGCCGGATCGTCCCGCGATTCATTCAGGTAGTTGAGCGCGAGGCTAGAGAGTCTCAGATCCTCCTCCTCTCGAAAGAACTGCAGGGGGGTTTTCAATTGTTCCGGCACGGTCAGGCTGATCCGTTCGAAGGTGAATCGAAAAAACACAGACTCCCTGCTGCTCAGGCGGCGCTCGGTCTGGCTGGAGGCGATCAGGCGCAGCGAATCGAAAGGCCTTCCTGAGATGTTGAGCAGCTCCGCTTCTTCGCCTTCCTCGCCTTCCTCGATGGTCCTCACGCGACGCTGATTGTCTGCAGTCAACGAGAAAATCGAAGGCAGATTGCGGCCGAAGGGCCGGGGCACGGTGTAGGACAGGTTTCCCCGCTGTCGCAGCGATCCGGCGCGCAGGCCCAGCGATAGCGAGCGCCCCATTCCCAGAAAGTTGTTGTCGGTGATTCCGAAAGTTCCGCGGAGTCCTTCGGAGCGAGCGTCGGTCAGGGTCTGTTCGTAGCCGATTCCGTACAGCAGAGTGTATTTGCTTCCTTCCGTGACATCGACCAGAACGGTTTTCAGCAGGGGATCCTTTACAGTGTCGACGGTACGAACCTGAACCCGGTTGAAAATGGCCAGTCCATACAGGTTGGTCTCCGTCTGCAGGAGCTGCTCCAAGGAGAGCGGGGACTGAGGCTTGATCGAAACCTCCCGCTCGATGACGGGGAGTCGGGTCTGCAGGTTTCCGAAGATGACCACCTCATCGGAGAAATACTGTCGTCCTTCGGAAATCACGTAGGTCAGTGAAACGTTTTCAGACTCCAGGTTTTCGACGTGAGAGCGAAACTCCACGTCACGGTAGCCGAGGTTTTCGTAATTGGCGATGATGTCGGCTCGATCCTGCGCCAGGGCCAGGGGCGAAAAGGGCATGCCGTCACTCAGCTGAATCTCCTCCATCAACTGCGCGGTGGTCAGTTGCTCGTTGCCGGTGATCAGCAGTTCTCGAACAAAGGTGCGCGGCCCTTCATCGATTCGGAACAGTACCGCCACCCGGGTTTCCTCCGGCAGCAGTTCGTACTCCACTCGCGTATCGAGGTAGCCATGCTGCTGGTAGAGAAACGTCAGGTTTTCGCGGTCGTTCTGCAGCATGGCGTCGGTCAGTCGCCCCCGGCTGAAAAGGCCTTTCCGTTCCACGGAAACGACTCGCTCTAGGCGAGCCGAGTCGATGGCCTGATTCCCCTGGAAAAGAATTTGGGAGACGCGGTACCTTTCCCCCGGTTCGACATGAATCAGAGTCGCGGGATTCGAACCTTCGCCGGTTTCGACCCGAACGCTCGCCAGGAAGTGGCCTTCCTGCTGCAGCTGCTTCTTGATTTCAGCCGCGGTTTCTTCGACAAACACCAGGGCGGGCCCGCGCTGGGAGTAGATGGGCAGCGTCGCCATCCGATCTTCAGACCAGTCGAGACCTACGATGCGAAAGTCGGTCCGCTCTCTCGGAACCGCCCGCAAGGTCAAGGCAACGCTGTTGGAATCAGGGTCGTAGCGGGCGCCGTCGCGAATATAGATGTCGGCTCGGAAGTAGCCTTTCATGGCGAAGTAGGCCTCCAGCCGCTCCAGTTCCTCCTCCTTTCGGACCTCCGAATAAGGGTCTCCGACCCGAAGGCCGAATCGATGCTGGATTTCGTCGTCGTCGATGGGGCCTTCGCGATCGATCGTCAATTCGCGAATGCGAGCCTGCTCGCCGGCCGAGACCTCAAAGATGACGTCGACGGTGGCTCGCTCTGCGTCCATTTCCAGCCGCGACTGAAGCTCTGCCTGGTAGTAGCCGCTGTTTTGGTAGAATTCGCGAAGCCCGTCAAGCGATTCCTCCACTCGGATGCTCGAAAACTGCTCATCCTCCCGAAACGTCAGCTCTCGCCGCAGCAACCGCTCGCTCAACCCGACGTTCCCCTGAAAGCGGATGCGCCCGGTCACGTAGCGGCGGATCAGCAGAATCCGCACCTCCAAGCCTTCCGTCGGCAAAAGCTCCGCTTCCACCTGGACGTCGTAAAAACGTTCGGTGGCGTGAAACCTTTGGATCGTTTCTCGCGCCTGGTGAGAGGAAAACGGCTCCCCTTCTCGAATCGTCGTCAGTTGCTGGAGCGCCTTTCGGCTGACGTCGGGAACGGGGCCGTCGGAAAGGAATTCGATCCTCTCCACCCGCCGCCCCTCCGCCGGATCGGGGCCGGAATCCGCCAAAAGCGGCGTCGCCGCGCACAGCAGGACGCCTGAAATCACCAGAAGCAAGAATCGCGTTCTCACAGAATTCAGAATCGCTTTCTGAGTTTGAAGTCCACTGCAATGGCGTCGTTCTCTTGAGTGCCCACGGCGGTCAACCAGTCGGTGACGCGATACTCGATGACGACCGTCTGGCGCTGCTCGCTGCCGAGGTTGGTGATATAGGTGACGCCCAGTGAGCGCGTAATCTGCTTTCCCAGAGTAATTCTGGCTCCTGGGTCGCGACTCCGGGTCGTGTCGATAAACGGATCGATCGAAAACCTTTCGAATCCGAAAAGTCGGCTCGTGCGGGTTTCGAGTTGCTCGCCCAGGGTCTTGCTGAGCAGGGATCCGGCGCCGTAAAGGGCCAGGGCGCCGGACTGCGTCTGCTGAGTCCCCTCGACGCCGAAGATTTCCTCCTGCGTCTGTCCGATCGCAAGCAGCGAAACCACGCTCGGAGTCGGCAGAGGAGGATCGGAGCGAAAAGACAGGTTCAACTGGTCGGCCGGTCCGCGAACCAGCACGGTAACCGAATACTGATTGACATCCGTGGCCGCCTCAAAATTGAAAATCGGGGTCGTTCTGCGGGGGTTGTTGAAATTGATGGTCCCCCGCACCAATTCGTATTCGTTGTTCTCCAGGAAGAGCCTTCCCTCGTCGATTGTGATCGCGCCCAGGATGACAGGATTCTGCACCGTTCCGCGCACCGTGAAATCTCCGCTTGCCGTCACGTCGGCCAGGTTGTTGTTGATGCGGAGACTCCTGTAGGCCTCCACATCGATGTCCAGCACGATCTCCTCTCCAGTTGGAGGCGCGGTCGCCTGCAGTTGAGAGCGGGTCAGATTCAGAATCAATTGCGGAATCGAGATGTCCGTAGTGTATTCAGCCGATCGAACGTAGACAACGCCCGTAATCAACTGAGAGCCGTCGCTTCTGAGAAAGTCGACGTCGACGTGAATCAGTGAGATGACTTCCTCGGGATAGCGCAATCGCAGGCCGTAGCCGAAGACGTTGATCTGCCATCGCTCCGGTACGAATCCGTCCAGAAAGATCCCGCCCTCGGCATTTACTTCGCCATATTGAGTGCGGGCTTTGAGGCTGTCGATGGAAATCTGGTTGGCGGTAAACTTCAGACTTCCTTCCATATTGAACAGCGTTGTCGGGATGCTGGGATGCATAAAAAACCCCTTCTCCATGTCACCTGTTCCCAGTTCGGCGCTTCCAACGATTCTCGGGTCCTCCAGGCTCCCCACTACGTCGACGCTGAGCCTGAGTTGGCCGAAGGCGTTACCTGCGTCCAGAAAGCCATTGACCAAACGCAGGTTTGCCAGCCCTTCCAAGCGCATGCTGATCTGCTGCGGCTCCGTCACCTGGATTTCTCCGGCAATCGACAGGTCGGTGTCGACGCCTGACAGCGTCAATGGGGGAATTCGGATTCTGCCGTCTCGAAAGGTGATCCGGGTCGCTTCGTTCAGTTCGAGCGAATAGGCCGCCAATTCGAGGCGGCTTGACTCCAGGTTCAATTCGACTTCGAGTTCGGAGGGCTGGGACAGCTCGCCGGAAATCAGCGCATTGCCGGAGACAACCCCTTGAAAGTTCTCCAGTTCGGCTTCCGTAAGTTGCCGCAGATAAGGTCGCAGCGAAAGATCCCTGAAGTGCAGGGCCGCCTGCAAAGGGAAGGGATGGGACAACCCGATTTGTCCTTCCGTCTCGAAGGGATCGGTCAGGTATCGCGATGAAAGCCGAAAATGAGCCACGTTGTCTTCGATCCTGCTCGCGAGGGAGACCTCGCGCAAAATCTGGTCGCCATGCTTCAGTTCCTCACTGGAAACCGCCACTGTTCCGGAAAGGCGGTCCGCAGGCCCTTTCAACTCCGCCGAAACCTCCACCAATCCCGCCAATTCGACGCGCTCCTGAAGCGGCGAGATCTGTTGCAGATCCAGATTCACTCCTTTGAGTTCGACGTCCACCTCCCTTGAAACCGTTTCATATGAACCCGAGCCCGTGATTCCGCCGCCGAAAAGATTCGCCCGCACGCTCTGGACTTCGATGCGGGAATCCTGGAATCGAAGGGAGACTTCGACCTGCTCGATGTGGTGATCCAGGACATCCAACCGGGGGATGGACAGCTCTCCCTGCCCTTCGAAGACTCCGGTTTCCGCCCTCCTGAACTCCACCTGCCCCGACACTGCCCCTTCCATCTCCACCTCTGGCGCGAAGACCCGCAGGAAGGGCCCGACCGGGAAGTCGATCAGCGAGCTTTCGACCCGGAGTTCCGGCAGGTCGATTTGATCCGATAGCGGAATCCTCAGCGAGGTTTGCGCAGTAAACTGAGGAGCCTTCAGGCGGGCCTCCTCAATTGCGATCATCCCCCCCTCCAAATGAAACGCAGCGCTCAGAGTTCCCAGTTCGTATTCAAACAGCCGCAACCCCATCGCTTCCAGGGTTCCTTCGGTTTGAAGGTCTCCTTCATCATCGCGGACTCCGCCGGCGATGCGATACGGGCCCTCCGCCTGCACGGGAATCTGTTGCCGGATCTCATCCGTCAGCAGGGCGAAAAGCTCGGCCAGGCGGAGCAGTCGACCTCCATGCTCCCCCTGCAGTTCGTAGCGGAAGTCATAGCGTCCGTCCCAGTCCACCGTTCCTTCGAAAGCGGCCTGATCCTGTTCAACAACGCCTACGCCGTCTGCAACTCGGAAGCGGCGGTCTCTCAGCTCGATCCGGCTGCCGCCGGAAAGGGCTGCGGGCTTCAACAGCGTCTCTTCTCGAAGCGGCAGCAGCTCTCCCAGAAATGCGACTTCGCCGGAACCTTCGATCTCCTCGAACTCGATACCGGGAAGCCGAAATTGCCCCTGGAACCTCGCCTGGCCCTCGATCTTCACCTGGTCGACATCAAACTGTCGCAGGATGGACGCGATTTCGACCCTTTCGGCCCGCACCTCAAACGTCGACTCGGCCGTCTCACTCCAATACAGCGAACCCGTGGCGACGGCATTCCCACCGAACGCCATGAATGAAGAATGCAGGATCTCAAGCCGGTCGCGGTCGAGATCGACCTCGGATGCGATCCCTTGAAACGGAATTCCAAGAAACTGCACGAGATCGGAGCGTAAGGCGCCTTCGAATTGAAAGTCGCCGCCGCGTCCCCGCATGACGCCCTCCGTTTGCACGATCCCCCGACTGACGAAACGGGACAGGTCCGGCTCGCTCAGCGCCGTCAGATCCACCTCCAGATCCGTCTCGAATTCGAAAACGCCGCTCTTGAGATCTTCCAGGCCTCCATTCAC
>DATKAT010000172.1:0-6168 GCA_035514675.1 Acidobacteriota bacterium
AGCTCCGGTTCCTGCGTCATAAGAAGTGCAGATCAGTTTAACCGAAAACGGCTTCGACAATCACAGGACTGGCAGAGATGCCTGCGCTCCGGTCGTTTGCTATAATTCCAAGATGAAGATCCCCGAAGCCCTCACTTTCGACGACGTCCTGTTGATGCCGGCTCGGTCGAATGTCGCCCCCACCGAAGCCGCACTGAAAAGCCGCTTTTCCCGAAACATTCCTCTGAACATTCCCGTTTCGTCCGCCGCCATGGACACTGTAACGGAGGGCCGGTTGGCGATTTCTCTGGCCAGATTCGGAGGGATCGGAGTCATCCATCGAAATCTCTCCATCGAAGAGCAAGTTGCGGAAATCGATAAGGTTAAGCGATCCGAATCCGGCATGATCGTCGATCCGATCACTATGGGCCCCAATTCCAGGATCGGTGAAGTGCTGGAGGTCATGAGCCGCTACAAGATTTCTGGGGTTCCCGTTACGAACAAGACAGGGAAGCTGCTGGGGATCCTGACCAACCGAGACCTCCGATTCGCAACGAATCTGGAGCTGAAGGCCCGAGAGTTGATGACTAAAGAGGGCCTGGTGACGGTTCAGGAGGGGATTTCGATTGAAGATGCCAAGCGCAAACTGCACGAGCACCGCATTGAAAAGCTGCCTGTCGTGGACGAACAGTTCCACTTGAAAGGGCTGATCACGGTCAAGGACATTCAAAAGATGATTACGTATCCGGATGCGGCCAAAGATGGCTTCGGGCGACTCCGGGTAGGCGGAGCCGTAGGCGCCGGGGGCGATTTTCTGGAGAGGGCCCGCGAACTGGAAGGAGCCGGGGCTGACGTGATCGTGGTCGACACGGCTCACGGCCACACGGATCGGGTGCTGCGCGCCGTAAAGGAGCTGAAACGAAAGCTTCGGCAGATCGACGTCGTGGCGGGAAACATCGCCACCGGCGAAGCTGCACGGGAACTGTCCGATGCCGGCGCGGACGGAGTCAAAGTCGGGATGGGGCCCGGCAGCATCTGCACCACTCGCGTCGTCACCGGCACCGGCGTTCCGCAAATTACGGCGATCATGGACACCGTAAAAGCGGCCCGGAAGCTGAAGCTCCCGGTCATCGCCGACGGCGGAATCAAGTACTCCGGGGAAATCGTCAAGGCTATCGCCGCCGGCGCCGACTGCGTCATGATCGGGAACCTCTTCGCCGGCACCGATGAATCTCCTGGGGAGCTGGTCTTCTATCAGAACCGGAGCTACAAGACTTATCGCGGAATGGGCTCCCAAGGCGCCATGGCCTCGGGCAGGAGCTCCGACCGCTACGGGTATGAAGGCGAAGAAGGCTTTAAGAAAGAGGCTCCCGAAGGTATCGAAGGTCGCGTCCCATACAAAGGGAGCCTTGAACGCCTCATTCCGGTTCTCATCGGCGGCGTGCGGGCAGGAATGGGTTACTGCGGGGTGCGCAATATACGCGAACTGCAAAGCCGGACCAAATTCATCCGAGTCACTCTTGCCGGAGTGCGAGAATCCCATGTCCACGACGTGGTGGTCACCAAAGAAGCCCCGAATTACCGGTTGGAAGACTGATCGATTCCGGCGGGCCTCGTGATGGAACTTGTGTCCCCGGCGCTGGCGCGGGCTTCCGGCCCGCGATTCCGACCGGGAGGATGCCGGTCCCACGGGCGGCGTTCTCGCGCTCTGAAGTGCTAAACTATAACCCATCATGCTGAACACCATCCTGGCCAAGATTTTCGGAAGCCAGACGGAGCGCTACGTCAAGGCGGCTCAACCGATCGTCGATCGCATCAATGAGCTGGAACCCGAAATCTCCGCGCTCGGCGACGGCCGGTTGCGAGAAAAAACCAGCGAATTCAAGCAGCGCCTGCAGCAGGGCGAAACTCTGGACGACTTGCTTTCCGAAGCCTTCGCCGTAGTGCGAGAAGCCTCCAGGCGGACGCTCGGCATGCGCCATTACGACGTCCAATTGGTCGGCGGCAAGGTATTGCATGAGGGCAAAATCGCTGAAATGAAGACGGGGGAAGGAAAGACGCTCGTCGCTACCCTGCCCGTTTATTTGAACTCGCTTCAGGGCACAGGTGTGCACGTCGTCACCGTAAACGACTACCTGGCCCGGCGCGATGCCGAATGGATGGGCCCGATCTACAAATTTCTGGGGCTCAGCATCGGGGTCATCCAGCACGAAATGGACGACTCCCAGCGCAGAGCGGCTTACGCCGCCGACGTCACCTACGGGACCAACAACGAATTCGGCTTCGACTATCTTCGAGACCATATGAAGTATTCGCTGGAGGTTTGCGTCCAGCGGGGCCACCATTTCGCCATTGTAGACGAGGTCGACTCGATTCTGATCGACGAAGCCCGCACGCCGCTGATCATCAGCGGGCCTAGCGAGGAGTCGACCGATAAGTACTATCGCATCGACAAGATCATCCCGCGCCTCGTGCGGGAACAGGATTTCAAGGTGGACCAGAAGGCCCGGACCGCGGTTCTGCTGGAAAGCGGCATCGAAAAGGCGGAGAAGGCGCTGGGCGTTGACAATCTGTACGATCCGCGAAACATGGACCTGGTGCACCATATCCAGCAGGCACTGAAGGCCCACACGCTGTTCAAGCGCGACAAGGATTACATGGTCAAGGACGGCGGGGTCGTCATCGTTGACGAATTCACCGGCCGGCTCATGCCGGGACGCCGGTATTCGGACGGTCTGCACCAGGCGCTGGAAGCGAAAGAAGGCGTCAAGATCGAACGGGAAAACCAGACGCTGGCGACCATCACGTTTCAGAACTATTTCCGTATGTACGACAAGCTGGCCGGCATGACGGGAACCGCCGAAACAGAGGCCACCGAGTTCGAAAACATTTACGAACTCCAGGTAGTGGTCGTGCCGACCAATCAGGCCCTGATCCGCATCGAGTACTCCGATGTGGTTTACCGCACGGAGCGGGAGAAGTTCACGGCCATCGTGGATGAGATTCGAGAGCTGAATGAAGCGGGTCGCCCGGTTCTGGTCGGCACTACTTCCATTGAAAAATCGGAAAAGCTCTCCAGCCTGCTCAAGCGCCGCGGCGTGCAGCACGTGGTCTTGAACGCCAAATACCACGAGAAGGAAGCGCAGATCGTCGCACAGGCTGGAAAGAAGGGCGCCGTTACCATCGCCACCAACATGGCGGGCAGGGGAACCGACATTATTTTGGGAGGAAATCCCGAATTTGAAGCCAAAGAAAGGCTCGCCGCCCGTGGAATTCTGGCCCCCGAAGAACTGCGTGAAGGGCGGATAGAGATTCGCAAAGACAAGGTCGTTGAATCCGGCGAAAAGGACGAATCCTCTGCATCGCAATCCGCCGTCGAGACGATCCAGGAATATGAAAGCCGCCTGAAAGCCGAAATCGAAGAGTTGAAGCCTCAATGGCAGGGGGACCACGATGAAATCGTGGGACTTGGAGGCTTGCACATTATCGGAACGGAGCGGCACGAAGCCCGTCGAATCGACAATCAGTTGCGCGGACGGGCGGGTCGACAGGGGGACCCGGGATCCAGCCGCTTCTATCTTTCGCTGGAAGATGACCTGCTAAGAATCTTTGGCTCCGACCGGATTTCCGGGCTTATGCAAAACCTAGGGATGGAAGAGGGCGTGCCCATCGAATCGAAGCTGATCACTCGGCAGATCGAGCGGGCTCAGACTCAGGTGGAAGCGCGGAACTTCGAGATCCGCAAGCATCTGCTCGAGTACGACGACGTCATGAACAAGCAGCGGGAAGAGATTTACCGCTTTCGTCGCGATTTGCTGGAAGGTCAGGAGCAGCGCGAGTACGTGATGGAAATGGCCGAGGATCTCTTGCTCGACTTTCTGGACGAATACGCTCGCCCGGACGACGATCCGGAAGATTGGGAGTTGGACAATCTGCGAGTCAATCTGAGGCGCGTCTTCGGGGTCGAACTCCCGGATGAGATCGAACTTTTCGAAAGGATTCCCGAAGAAGAGGGCCTGAAGGCCTTCGAGCCCGTTTCAGAGAGCGCATCCAGCGCCGTTTCCGCGAAGACGCCGCTTTCGAAGGCCTCGCGTCCCGAACTTGAAAACTATCTCCTGTACCGGATTTACAAAGTTTATGACGACAAGGAGAAAGAAATCACGCCGAAGGTGATGCGCTTCTTTGAGCAGATGATCATGCTGCAGGTGATCGATCAGCAGTGGAAGGACCACCTGCTGGCAGTCGACCACTTAAAGGAAGGCATCGGGCTGAGAGGCTACGCGCAGCGCGATCCGAAGATCGAATACAAGCGGGAGAGCTTTGCTCTATTTGAAGATTTGACCCACCGGGTCAAAGAGGAAAGCACGCGCATGCTGTTTCTGTTGCGTCCGATTTCGGAGGCGGAAGAAAAGGAAATCCTTTCGGATCGGGCCCGACAGGCGGCCCGGCAGCAGGACATGCAGTACTCCGGCGGCGAATCCGAATCGGCCATCGCTGCGGCCGCCAAGGCCAGGCCTCAGGCGCCTTCGCAGGCTCGAGGAGGCGGCGGGGGGGTAGAGGTAAAGACGTTCGTCCGGAACCAGCCGAAGATTGGACGCAACGATCCGTGTCCATGTGGGTCCGGAAAGAAGTATAAGAAATGCTGTGGGGGATAGCGCACATTGAGGGAAGATCCGAAGTGCTGGTATGCCGTCTACACGCGAGCGCGGCACGAGAAAGTCGTCGCTGAAGAACTCTGGCAGAAGGAAATTGAAGTCTTCTTACCTTTACGGGAAACCGTTTCGCAATGGAAGGATCGGAAAAAGAGCGTTCAGCTGCCCCTTTTTCCCGGTTACCTTTTCGTGCACGTCCCGATCTGGAAGCGCCGCCTCGACATCCTGAAGCTCCCCTCCGTCGTTCGAATCATCGGCATTTCGAATGAACCGGTGCCGATTCCGGACGAACAAGTAAGCGCGGTCAAGACGCTCGTCTTTAGTAAGCTTCCATATGATCCCTACCCCGACATCGCCGAAGGCGACCGCGTCCTGGTCCGGCGCGGCCCTTTGCGGGGCTTAGAAGGCGTTTTGGTCGAAAAGAAGAGCAGGTTTAAGTTTGTTATCACCGTCGACCTGATCCGACAGGCCGTCGCCTGCGAAATCGATGCGGAAGACGTGGAGAGGATTTAGCTCCGATCCATTCTGGAATTGCGGCCGCAGGCGCCGCTTCTCCTCAGCCGCCGGTTTTTCGATCGACGCTGCGGGAACCCTGCCGCCTTGCTCAAGGAGCGCCGCCTCCGTTCCAGCCTTCCAAGTACGGCTTTTGAAAAAATTGCCGGATTATATTGGCACAGCATTCGAAAATCGTTTATGATTCTTCCTTATGACTATTGAGAGGGACAGGCTTTTAGAACTTGCCAGGGCTAGGCTCGAGTCAGAAAGACAACGCATCGAGTCCGAGTTGGAACAAATCCGTGCGGAGTTGAGTGGGAGCCAACGATCCGCGGGCAGAGCCGGGAAAGGCCAGCCTAAGAAGCGCGGTCGTCGCTCGATGACTCCGGCTCAAAAGAAGGCCGTTTCCGTGCGGATGAAGAAGTACTGGGCCGAGCGCAGAAAACGCGAGCGAGAAGCAAAGAAGTCAAGTTAGAACATTTCTCTATTTAGAGAAGTTGCGCTCCGGGATGACGCCATAGGACGCTTCCGGCAAACCTTCATTGGCGGGCTTTTGCCCTCAATTCCAGTTAAGGGGCTTTGTGCGTTCACTTGATCGGGACACAGTCGCGGGCCTGCGCCATGTTCGCTGCCCGGGGCGATCGTTCCGATCCTCAACTGCGGAACGACCAAAAGCGGGCGGCTGCAGGAAGATGAGCCGGATCCCCGCATCTGCGGATCTTGCAGGAAATCAAGGAGGCTTCTGTGTGGCGGCAGCACTTTTTTCGGGCGCCGGCGAAGTGAGGCAGGATGAAACGCCGGCAGAGGTTATAATCTGTTGGTTGTGATGAATCGAATGAAAGAGTTCGAGTCCACTCGGCCGTCCGAACTCCTGAAAGCCCGAATCGAAGATAAGTCTGCGGTGATCGGAATCGTCGGGATGGGCTATGTGGGACTCCCGCTCGGCCTCGTGTTCGCCGACCAGGGTTTCAGGGTGGTCGGATTCGACACGGATCCAGCCAAGGTCGAACAGCTTAACAGGGGAGTCTCTTACTTTCGACAT
>DATKAT010000173.1:0-7163 GCA_035514675.1 Acidobacteriota bacterium
GTAGGCAAGCCAGGGTCGCCCGGTGTGCATCAGCGGAAAGATTCCGGCGCAGGCAACGGCGAAAAGCGTCATGGCTTCGGCGAACCGGTTGATGGAAGTGCGCCATTGCTGGTGGAAAAGCAGGAGGATGGCCGAGATCAATGTGCCGGCGTGACCGATTCCAATCCACCAGACGAAATTGATGATGGCGAATCCCCAGGAAATGGGCTGATTGATTCCCCAGATCCCAACCCCTTTCAGGACCAGGAAGCCAAGGGAGACGGCCAGCACCAGAACGAAAAAGAAAGTGATGGCCAGCCCGAAGAACCAGTTTCGGTCGAGCTTGTCGGTCAGGACGATGGAGCTGATCGATTCAGTCACCGACTGGTAGTTCTGGTCGGAGCCGATGAACGGCGGCGGAGGAACGTAGGCGGTCTTGCGGTCATAAACCGGCATCGTTCATTCGCCTCCTGTCGCCAGGCCCGTCAGCCGCGCGACCGCCGAGCAGCAGTTCGATGCGCTTCGACGGTTCAAATCGCTGAGCCGAACCAAAACGCGTTCGCGCCTGACTCCGATGCATCTCAACCCGGATATTGCACGCAGATCCTGCTGCGGCGCCGGAGTGCGGCGCGCCTGCTGCGTTGCCGCTTCGCGGCCTGCTCGACGTACTGCACGAGTACGACTGCGCGGGCCTTCGTTGCTCGCCTTGCATCCACGCCGCTCTCGGACGCCTCGCGAGGGAACCGCGTGCAAAATCCGGATTCAGGAACGCATGCGGAAATCGTCGGCAATTCGAGACCGCCATTCCTCTCATTCCGTCGTCGCCTCGGGGTTCGGATTTTTCAGCTTGGCCAGATAGGTTGTCCGGGGGCGCGTGTTCAACTCGGTTAGCAGGCCGTAATTGAGCGGGCTGGCCTTGAGACGGGAGACCCGACTGTTCGGGTCGTTGATGTCGCCAAAGACGATGGCGTCGGCGGGGCAGGTCTGCTGACATGCCGTGCGGATTTCGCCGTCGCGGATTTTCCGGTCTTCCAGCGAAGCCTGAATGCGGGCCGCACTGATTCTCTGGACGCAGTAGGTGCACTTTTCCATTACGCCCCTGCTGCGAACCGTCACATTAGGATTGCGCTGCAGCTTCAGCGACGGCGTGGCCCAATCCGAATACAGCAGGAAGTTGAACCTTCGAACCTTATACGGACAGTTGTTCGAGCAGTAGCGAGTCCCGACGCACCGGTTGTAAACCATGTCGTTCAGGCCTTCGTCGCTGTGAACGGTGGCCGCCACGGGACAGACCGGCTCGCAGGGCGCCTGTTCGCAGTGCATGCACGGAATGGGCTGATGAAAAACAGCCGGCTCGTCCACCGATCCTTCAAAGTAACGGTCGATCCGAATCCAGTGCATTTCTCGCCCGCTCGCCACTTGCTCCTTTCCCACGACGGGGATGTTGTTTTCAGCCTGACAGGCTGCCACGCAGGCGTTGCAGCCCGTACAGGAGTTCAAATCGATCGTCATTCCCCAGGCGTAGCCCGGGTAATTCCAGTTGGGATAGAGATCGTATTTTTCCGGCATCTCGGGCGCCAACTGACTCACGAAGTCCGGGTTCCTGCGGAATTCCTCCAGACTGCCGGATCGAACCAGGCGCCGACCCTCCATCGAGTAATGATGCTGCGTGGAAACGAGACGGCGCCGACGTCCGGTTCGCTTGATGGAGACCTCGGGAATCGACCACGGCGTCGCGGTGGTGCGTATTGGGTACGCATCGAAGCCGGTTCCCTGGCCGACCCGCCCGGCAACCGATCGACCGTAGCCGAAATACAAAGTGAGGGAATCGGGAGCGTGCCCGGGCTGAATCCAAACCGGGGCCTCCACCCGTCGATCCCCGGCTGCAATTTCCACCAAATCGTCGTTGGACAAACCGAGCCGTTCCGCCAATGCAGGACTCGCCAGCAACGCATTGTCCCAAGTCAGTTTGGTCAACGGCTTCGGGAGTTCCTGCAGCCATGCGTTGTTGGCGTATCGCCCGTCGAAGACCGTCGGATCGGGGCGCAGATTCAACTCCAGAGCTTCGCCTTCCAGATCGACTCTTGCAACGGCGGCAAGCACGGCGTCGGCGTCAACGCTCAGCTGCCGGACGGGCAGCGCCGACCCCTCTATCCATCCGTCGTGCAGGGCCCTGCGCCATCTTCTTTCAAAATCCTCCTCCCCCCACTGTCGCCGCCAGACTTGTCGGACGAGTTCGTAATCGGACTGACCGGTTTCGTTGAGCGGGACCTTCAACAAATCGTGCGCGGACCGGGAACGGTACAGGGGTTCAATGAGCGGTTGGACGATGGATGCGGTTCCGTCAAACGCGCGCAGATCGCTCCAGCTTTCCAGGTAATGACTCTGGGAGACGATCCACTGGCATCCGCGGGAGGTTTCGTTCTCCAGCAAGGTCAGGTGCAGCCGGAAGGGAACCTGCTCCAGGGCGGCTGCAAATTCAAGATCGGCCGGAGCGTCGAACGCCGGATTCCCCCCAAGAATCAACAGGGCTTCCACTTCGCCGTCGCGCATTTCCCGCGTCAACTCGCCAAGCGAATGCATCTGCAGCTCAGGACGCGCTTCCACCGGATCGGTCACGACAACGACGCTTCCCAGGCTGGCCAACCGCTCATTCATCAAATGGGTCAGCGCGTGAATCGCGGGAGGCTGGCTCTCCCCGGCCAAGACCAGGCAGCGGCCTGAATGGTTCTGCAGATCGCGGGCGGCCGCCTCCAGCCACGGGACGGGGCTGTCCACGTCGGGCAAGCCCTGAATGCCCAGATTTCGCGCCAGCGCAACCGCGGCGCGACTGACCGCCCGGGACGTTGTCGCCTTGTAATGATCCGCCATCGCCCCGGTCAGGGAGGGGCTGCTTTCAACCGCGTACAACCGGTTCATTTGCGATTCCGGCGATCGTATCCGGCGCTTGGCGGAAAAAGCCCGAGTGTCGGCCAGCGCGGCCGGACCGAAGGTCAGGAAATCCGCGTCCAGCGAGAAAACGACGTCCGCATGCTCCAATCGGCTGTATGAATGAACGTTCTGACCGAAGGCCGCTCTGCGGCCGGCGCGCACGTGGTCGAATGAAACCGGCTCGTACTGCACCCATCTGGCTTCCGGAAAATTCTCGCTCAATCTCAGAAGCTGGTCGCCCAAAGTCGGCGACGTAACGGTGCCGGTCAAAATTCTCAACCCCTTGCCCCCGGCCAATCGAAACCGCTCGAACTCGGTTTCCAGGGCGGCCGCCAGTTGAGTCCACGTTCGGATTCGGCCGCGGTACTGAATCGTCTGCAGCCGGTCGGGATCGTAGAGATCCAGAACGGAGGCCTGGGCGAAAGCCGTGGCGGCGCCGAGGCTCGCCGGGTGATTCGGATTGCCCTCGATCTTCGTGGGGCGTCCGTCGTGGCTCTCCACCAACAGGCCTTGGGCGAAGCCGAAGGCGGAAACGCAGGAGGCGAAATAGAGAGCCCTTCCGGGAACCAGCTGTTCGGGCGCCCGCACATGGGGAACGATCCGCTCCTCGGGCTGAACCACGCAGGCGGTTGCCCCGGCAAATGCCAGCGACGCTCCCATGAGTCGAAGAAACTGCCTTCTTCCCACCGGGTCCGCAAATGTATCGGCCTCGGCCGGAAACTCGTGCCGCAGGTAGTCCTGGGCCTCTTCAGTCTCCAGGACTTCCTCAAGACTGCGCCAGTAATCGCGACCGGTCCGCCTCTCCAGCGCCTCGCGAACCTTCCGGAGATCGAGCCGGACGGTCTGATCTGATCGATTTCCCTTCATCGGTGACACGCCGAGCAATAGGTTTTGGTTTCGATTCCGTACTCCTGCACAAGCCGTCCGCCCATCTCCAGCTGGTCGGCGGGCGGCTGCCAGTTGACGTTAAAGACTTCTTCCCGCGGCCGCACGAAGGCCTCCGGATTTCGGTGGCAGTCGAGGCACCACTTCATGCTCAGGTTGTGAACCTGCCGGACCAGGGGCATCTGATCGATCGGACCGTGGCAGGTGGTGCAGCCGATCCCCTTTCCGACATGGATGCTGTGATCGAAGTAAACGAAATCGGGCAAGTCGTTAACTCGGATCCACTCCAAGGGAAGGTTTTCACGATAGCTTGCCCGAACCGGCTCCAGAATCGGTGCGTCCACCCACACCTGAGAATGACAGCTCATGCAGGTGTGAGTCGACGGAATTCCCGCAGATGAACTGACCTCTACGGAAGTGTGGCAGTAGCGGCAATCGATTCCGAGGCCTTCGACATGATGCTTGTGGCTGAACATGACCGGCTGTTCCCGCACCAGATCAACGCGCGTCATGTAGGGCGAATGATAGAACTCGTACGAGGCCCAAGCCCCGCCTGCAGCGGCAAGGAAGCCGACGATCAGGGTCACTTTCGCCAGTGCGTTCGCACTTCGGTTGAACAGTTGAGCCATCGAGACTATTCGTCAAGCGTTCCAGGATCGGCGCAAAAAGCGCTCAACATCGCTGGAATTCCCAAAAATCAGGTCCTCAGAGGCGGTTCTGCACCCGCGCAGTCGCTTCCTTAGTTCCGTCGTTTCTGCGTCCGGAGTCGGTCAGACGGCCGAGACAGACACGAAGCATTCCGCCAAATAGACAAGCGTTAACCGCCCAATTTACGGCTCGAACGTCCAGGCCGTAAAGCGACCGGGAATTTCCCCCTCCCAGTCTGCGGTTTTCTAAAAGCCATCATGATACCACTTCTGAATTTGGCGTTGGAGGCGGGCTCTTCCGAGCCGATCGACGGCAATCGATCAGGCGATTTCGACTCGACCGGCTGAACCGCCTAGCGTCTCCATGAGCTTCCGCCGGAACTTGACACATGAGTGCGAGCGATCCGGAAGAGAGGCCGAACCCTGCTATAATTCGGCCTCTTATGAAGGGCCATTCTGAATTGCTGATCCTTCTGACCAATGACGACGGGGCCGAGGCCCAAGGGATCCTGACGATGAAAAGGCATCTGTCCCCCCTTGGGAAGCTCGTGGTCGTGGCCCCCTACGAAGAACGCAGCGCCGTCAGCCACGGGCTGACGATTCACGTCCCCATCCGACAGGTCGAAATTGGAGAAGACCATTACGCCCTGACGGGCACGCCGGCCGACTGCGTGCTCTTCGCGGTCAGGAAGTTCCTCCCCCGACTCCCCGACCTGGTCGTCAGCGGGATTAATCATGGACCGAATCTCGGAGACGATATCCTGTACTCCGGCACCGTTGCCGGCGCGCGCGAAGCGGCATTGCACAATATTCCGGCGTTGGCGGTTTCCCTGGTGACCCGCTCCGAAGCTCCGGACTTCGAAGATGCCGCCGCCTACGCCTGCCAAATGATCCGGGAATTGTTTCCCGACTCCATCCCGCCCGGAACGTACTTCAACATCAACGTTCCGGAAGAGCGTCCCAAGGACTATCGATTTACGCGTCAAGGCACCAAGCGGGTCATCAGCAGCATCGAGGAGAAAAAGGACCCCAGAGGGAGGGCCTATTTCTGGATCGGTCCCGACGCCAGCGAATGGGAGGTGGAAGCCGACACCGATTATCAGGCCGTCCAGGAAGGACTGGCGTCGGTCACGCCCCTTCAACGCGATCAGACCGATTACCGGACGTTGAGGGATTTAAACGGTCGACGCCGTGGAAAAAGCTAAGCGTTTTCCGTTCAATCTGCTGAGGGCCCTTTACGACTGGGTTCTTTCGTTTGCCGATCGGCCCGGCGGCGTCTGGGCTTTGCTGCTGATCGCTTTCGCCGAGTCCTCGTTCTTCCCCATCCCTCCCGATGTGCTCCTGATCGCTCTCGCCATCGGCGCTCCAATGCGGTCATGGTGGTTCGCCTTGGTGTGTTCGATCGGATCGGTGGCCGGCGCCGCGGCAGGATATCTGATCGGGCTGGAGTTCTATTCGTTGATCGGTCGGCCGATCATCGAGTTTTACTCAGCCGCCGAACGGTACGATCAGGTCAAGGCGCTGTACGACCGCTGGGACGCGGTCGCGGTGGGTGTGGCCGGGTTCACGCCGATCCCGTTTAAGGTGTTTACGATTTCGGCGGGAGCCTTTCAGGTCCATTTCTGGACCTTTCTGGCGGCCGCGGCCGCCAGCCGATCGGCCCGCTTCTTTCTGGTGGCGGGCCTGATCAGGTGGTTCGGGCCCGGCATCCGGGAACTGGTAGACCGTTACTTCAATCTCCTGACAATCCTGTTCGTCATCCTGCTGGTTGGTGGATTTGTAGTCCTCAAGTATGTTATCTAGTGTCATGAGCCAAAAGTTCGTCGCAACTCCAAGGGTGGCGCTGCGCCCGGCCGACAAGGCGCGAGGAGCGCGCATAACGGGAATATGTGCGCGAGGAGCAACGCAGACGGACGGGATGCGGCGACGACCGACTGTCGACGAACTTCTGACTCATGACACTAGCCCGTATTTCTCACACGGCTCCGTCGCGAGGCGACGGAGAGCGGCGCGGATGCAAGGCGCGCGACGAAGGCCCGCGCAGTCGTACTCGTGCAGTACGTCGAGCAGGCCGAGGAGCGGCAACGCAGTAGACGCGCCGCTATCCGGCGCCGCAGTAGGAGCCGTGTGAGAAATGCGGGTTAAGCGCCGAACGCAGCACGTCAATTGCGGAAACCTGTTGCCCACGCCTCCGGATGATTGGGTCGTCGGTGAAATCGCCGCTCCGGTCGCGGCCGAAGGCCTCTCCCACCTTGCACTGCGCCGATGCTTGCGGTCTGCGCCGGCGAGGCTGTGGTGTTTAGCCTTCACCAAGCCGAGGAATCGTCGCCCCGTATCGCCTTTTCGGAGAGCTTTCTGTAAAAGGGGAGGCATTGCTGCCATAGCGGCTCCAGGTGCTTGGGCAAAGGCTGCTCCTTAGTTCGATACGGCTGAAAACCGCTGGATCGATGGACGTTCTGGTACCAGAAGGGCGCCCAGACGCCGTCTTCCGGACGGGCGCCCGGCCGCCAGGAAAGCATTTCGGGAAGAAAATCGATGCCGAGCCTCTCGCACAGTTTGGACAGGACGCCCCGCGGACTCTTCAACACCTCGCGGGAATCCAGAATCGGAGGATCCAGCCCTCGCGACTGCAGGTGTTCCAAAATTTCAACCTGCTGGGCGTATCCGGTATCGAGGAGGCTCGGACGGGAGACGCTTCTTGCGTATGAAATCAAAACCTCC
>DATKAT010000174.1:0-8936 GCA_035514675.1 Acidobacteriota bacterium
GACGCGAACTCGCGTTCGACCAGCACTCCTTTGTCCAGATGGTAGCGGACGCTGGCGTGCTGGGCGGCGCGGGGGTCGTGAGTCACCATGATGATGGTCTTGCCGAAATCCCGGTTCAGGGTCGAAAGGACCTCCAGGACGTCGTTGGCGGATTCGGCGTCGAGGTCGCCCGTGGGTTCGTCGGCCAGGATAAAAGTCGGATCGGTGACGATGGCGCGAGCGATGGCGACGCGCTGCTCCTGGCCGCCGGAGAGCTGACGGGGGAAGTGCTCTAGGCGGTCGGAAAGGCTGACCACCTTCAGGGCCGTCTGTACGTGCTCCCGCCTTTCCCGGCGCGACAGAGAGGTCAGCAGCAGGGGAAGCTCAACGTTTTCAAACGCAGTCAGCACCGGAATCAGGTTGAAGTGCTGGAAGACGAAACCGACGTGCTCGTTGCGCCAGCCGGCCAGCCCGTCTTCGCTCAAGTCAGCCAGGTCTGCGCCCTGAATCTGGACGGTTCCCGAGGTGGGACGGTCGATCCCGGCCAGGATGTTCAGCAGCGTACTCTTGCCGGAGCCGGAGGGGCCCATCAAACAGACGAACTCTCCAGGATGGATTTCCAGATGGATGTCCTCCAGGGCCCGGACCTCAACGGCGTCCTTGCGAAATATCTTGGATAACTGTGAAACCTTAATCAGGGGCTGGCTCATTTTCGACTTCTTCCTTTCTCAAGAACGTTACTCGTGCGCTCATTTCCGGGCGCAGGAATTCATCCGGGTCCAGCACCTGCACCTTAACCTGAATGGTGGCCCGCTGCCGGTTGGCCTCCGGAGAAATTTCGTAGATTCGGCAGGGATACTGGCGGTCCGGAAACGCTTCCGGACTCATCTGGCAGTCCTGATCGGGCGAGATCCGCTTGAAATCGGACTGGCTGATGTCCAGTTCCACCATCAGGTCGTTCAGATCGGCCAGAGAAACGACGGCCGACTTGGCGCCGGCTTCGCCTGCAAACGAGGTCGTGATCATTTCTCCCACTTCGGCGATTCTTGCCAGAATCGTGCCGTCCACTGGCGCGCGGATTTCAGTTGCATCCAGCATGGTCTGAGCGTAGCGAACCGCGCCCCTTGCACGCTCCATTTCGGCCCGGGCCTGAGCGATCTGCTCGGCTCGCGGACCCAACTCGAGCAGACGAAGGTTTTTCTCGGCCACGCGAACCGATGCCTCCGTCATTTTCCAGCGCGACTCCGCGTTGTCGACTTCCTGAGTCGAAACGACGTCGTCGTCCAAAAGCGACTGGAGTCGCTGGTACTCCAGTCGGGCATGAGCGCTCTCCGTCTCTGCCCGCTGCAGCTCCGCCCGGGCGCGTTCGATTTCCTCAGGCCGGGCACCGCTCTGGAGCTCCTGATGGTATGCTTCGGCGGCATCAAAGGCCGCCTGAGCTTGTTCCAGTTGAGCCCGGAATTCTCGATCTTCCAGCTTGACCAGGAGCTGGCCCTGGCGCACTCGGTCTCCCTTTTCCACGCCCATCCAGGCCACCCGGCCCATGACCTTGGACCCGAGGGAGATTCTGTGATGGGGTACGACGTAGCCTGAAGCGATTAAAACCTCATTCCGGTCGGCGGCGGTTGGAACCCTCGATTCGACTCGAATCGGGTCTGCGTCCGCCTGCACCGGGGTGGCTTCCTCCACGGGCCAGAAATACAGCGCCGCCAACGCGGCCAACGCCAGCAGAAGAAGCAGCGAGACCAACTTCCAGACCTTCCCATCGCCCCTTTTTCCGGGGGTGCGATTTATTTTCAAGGCTCTCAGTTCTTCTTCCATCCTATCCTCTCAAGACCTCGATCAATCGCATTCTGGCCGCCCGGCGGGCGGGCAGAAAACCTCCGATGATTCCGACAATCAATGCGAACAGGAGGCCCTGCATCATGATTTGAGGCGTGACTCGAAACTTGTAAACAACTTCGCTGAACGTCGCCCAATTGGCGGTCCCGGCGGAGAATCCGTGGAATGAGGACGCGAGCAGGCAGCCCAGGACTCCGCCCAGAAGGGCCAGAATGGCCGCCTCAAGGACGAAGGAGCCGAGAATGTTCCGTCTGCGGAAACCGATGGCCCGCATCGTGGCGATCTCATGACGTCGCGCCATGACCGTGCCGTACATCATGTTCATGATCGCAAAACAGGACCCGATTCCAATGATCAGTGCGATAAAGACGGCCAGCGCCTTCAGCCCGGTGGAGGCCACGGTCTGATCTTCGAAGTATTTCTTCTGCGAAACGGCCTGAAGTTGGATGCGCTGATCGTCGGAAATCCGTTCCTGCAGTGAAGGGATGACCTCCAGAGACTCGGCCCTCAACAGGAGGGAGGAATAAATGGGACGGTTCCACTCCTGCGCGACGTCTTCGTACGGCGCCAGAATTTCAGATTCGACGGCGGTTCCTCCCGCTTCGAAAATGCCGACCACTGACCAGGCCCGCTCATCGATGCGCATCGTGTCGCCCAGCCGCATGTCTTGAAAGCGATTCGACAGCGTCTCGCTCACCATAACCTCCCGGAGCCCCGGCTGAAACATTCTTCCCTGAACGATGCTGAGTTCCGGGCGCAGGCGAAATCCCATCTCGTCGGTTCCCCGGATCGTGACGTTCGAGGTCTCGCCGGTCAGACGCTGCTGGTTGATCACCGTGATGATTTCTCCGGCGACCAGCGGCTGATTGTTTTCGTCACGCGCTACGTCCGGAAGGAAACGGACGATTTCGTAAAGATCGCGATTGAAGTAGCTGTTGACTTCATTTTGCGATCCCTGCCGGATCACAATCAGATGCAACTCGTCGCCGCTGTCGGTAAACGTGGCGTCCAGGCCGTGAACCATGGCCAGCATGACGACGACAATGGCGACAGTCAGGCCGATGCCGAGCATGGTCATCAGCGTGCCGACGCGACGATTGGTCAGGCTGCGAAAGTTATATTTGATCGGAATCTTCATGCCGTCATCCTCAGACATTGCACTGTGGGGCGGCGGGAGGCGCTCCAGGACGGATATCCAGCCGCAATCACGCCGACGGCCAGGCCGATTCCGGCGCAAAGCAGGAGCGTGGGCGTCGTCACGGCGAGGCGCTGGACGAAACCCCCTGAGATGGCGGCCATGTTCAGGGCCGGCAACACCAGCCAGGCCGCCAGAGCGCCAAGCATGGCCCCCGAAAGGGCCAGCAGGACCGATTCGACCAGAAACAGCGCCATGACCTGGGAACTTCGAAATCCGAGAGCCTTCAGGATGCCCACCTCGCGAATCCGTTCCCGGATCGACATGGCCATCGTGTTGGCCGCCACCAGAACGATCGTAAAAATCACGACCGAAACGATGCTGGTGATGAACAGCTGAACGTTTCCCAGCATGTTGACGAACCCGAGAATGAATTCTCTTTCCGTTTCCGTTTTCGTCGGCGCAGTCGAACTGCGCAACATCGAGTCGATGGTTTCGGCCACCGCCGGGAGAACCTCCGGCGAACTGGTTCGAATCGTATACGTTCCGATGATTCCCGCCCGGTTCATGCCCTCGTCAAAATAGTCCCAATGAAAGAAAAGACTGGATCCGTCGTCGGCGCCGCCGCTGTAAATCGCCCGCAGGGTCAGCTCGGGGTCGAAGCTGAACAGGGCCCCCTCCAGGTGAATGATGTCCCCGATCTCCCAGCCGAAGCGTTCCGCAAGACTGTCGCCTGCGACGGCTCCGGTCCGATCGTTAATAAATGCTTCCTTCTGATCCTCGGGAACGATCATGTCCCGATTGACCTCGAAGAACTGGTCCGCCTCAACCGAGAAATTGGCGAAAAAATTGGACGGGTCCTTGTACACTCCGCCGAACCACATCGATCCATACGCCGCTTCCACGCCTTCCACCTCCCGAATTTTCTCCCCATGAGACATCGGAATCACGTTGAACAGCGAAATCCGGTGACGAGTGATCAGCCGAAGCGCTGAATCGGGCGTCTCCGGAGGGTTCGTCAACTGATCGAGCAGCGTCAGCAGGGTCGCCACCAAGAACAGGGATACAGCGATGCTGGACATCGTCAGCAGGGTTCGCCGCTTGTTGCGCAAAACGTTTTTGACAAGGAATCGAACGAATTTCATCGGTAAAGCATCCTCACTGACCTTTCAAAATCTGCATCAAGTCCTTCATACGTCTCCGGCTCACGTCGTGTTCACTCTGATCGCGAAGAACGACCATTCCGTAGCCCCCCGTCAGCGGAACGACCTCGTCTATGGCGTCGAGATTCACGATCGTCTGCCGCGAGACGCGAAAAAAGCGCTGCTCGCCCAGCCTCTCTTCCAGATCCGTCAGGGTTGGATCCAGCCAGTAGCGACCCTGTTCGGTGTGGATGCTGGTCAGCCCGTCCCGGCTGGAAAAGTACAGCACCTCCTTCTGCCCGACCACGTGAAAGCGGTTGCCTCGCTTGCCGAGGAACCGGAGGGGGCCCTGGCCTGCGGCGACCCGCTCGATAACGTCCGGATCTTCTTTCGCCTGGCTGCGGACTCGCTCGAGCGCCTGAGCGAGCCTCGCCCGACTGACCGGTTTGAGCAGGTAGTCGAGGGCGTGGATCTCAAACGCATCGATCGCATATTGGTCGAAAGCCGTGCAAAAGATAATCTTGGGTCTGGGGGAGGGAAGGGAAACCGCTACCTCCAGCCCGCTGTATTCCGGCATCTGAATGTCCAAAAAGATCAAGTCGGGACGCAGTTCCAGCACCTTCTCAATCGCCTCCGCCCCGTCGCCGGCCTCTCCCGAAATTTCAATGTCGGAAAAAGGCTTCAACAGCCCAGCCAGCCTCTTTCGAGCCAATTCCTCGTCGTCCACCAAAAGAGTCCGGATCATGACAGCACCCGCAGCAGAATCAGGGTCAGATCGTCCTGGCGCCGTGATTCGCCTCCGGCGAACGATGAAATTTCGGACAGCAGACTGGCGGCCATCTCCTCTGGAGGAAGGTCGGCGAAGGACCGCAAGAGTTCGATCAAGCGCTCTTCGCCGAACTCCTCGTCCTGACCGTTCATCGCTTCGGTGACTCCGTCCGAATAGAGAGCCAGAACGTCGCCGGCCTGCAGTTCGACGACTCCTTCCTGATAGGCGGCTTCGGGTAGAACCCCCAGGACGGGCCCCCCTGCATCCAATCGCGAGGTCAGCCGGCGCCGCTCGGTTCCGTTCGACGATCGTCGAAACAACAGCGGAGGGAGGTGTCCGCCGTTGCAGTAGCGAAACAGCCGAGTCCGCTCCTCATAGACCCCGTAAAAGAAACTGGCGAACTGGCTGGTCGACGTGGCCTCGCAAAACGACCGATTCATCTCCCCCAGCAATCGGTTCAGCCCTCGCGTCTCTTCACGAAAGCGACTTCGCAGGTGGCCCTGCAAAGAAGCCATCAGCAAGCCGGCGGCGATCCCCTTTCCGGAAACGTCGGCCAGCGCGACGCCGAAACATCCTTCAGACACTTCCAAAAAATCGTAGTAATCCCCCCCCACGCCTTGAGCGGCGCGACAGATGCCGGAGTATTCCAGCGTTCGAAGCTTCGGTTTGCGCCTGGGAAAGAGATGCGATTGTGTTTCCTCGGCCCGCAGCAGGTCGGCTCGAAACTCCGCATCCGGAGGAATTGCGCTGATTCGTTCGCGAATCCGACCTAAGGCAGCTTCCAGCCGGGCCCGTGAGACCGGCTTCATTAGGTAGTCGATGGCGTGATGGTCGAAGGCCCTGACGGCATACCGATCGAAAGCCGTGCAGAAAATCAGGGCCGGACGCGGCGGAGTCAGTGCCGCCGCTACCTCCAATCCGCTTTTCCCGGGCATCTGTACGTCCAGAAAAACCACATCCGGTTGATGCTGAGATATCTTCAGCACCGCTTCTTCGCCGTCGCCCGCCTCGGCCACCACCGAAAGGTCGGGATACCGGCTCAGCAGATGCTTCAACCGATCTCGCGCAGGCTGCTCGTCGTCCGCCAACAGCACCCGAATCGGAACGTTTTTGCGGATTCCCTCCATCAAGCCCCCCTCGCCCGCTGAAAGTCCTCGCGCCGATGCGCCGGCAGCCAGATGCGGGCGATCGTTTCGGAGCGAGCCTCGTCCCGTCTCAGCTCGAATCCGGCCGCCTGCCCGCAGTAGCCCTGCAATCGTTCGCGAATGTTTCGCAGACCATAGCCTTCGCCTTTCCGGCCGCTTTCCAGAGCGGCAGGCCGGCAGGACTCGGGGCCGAAGCCGTTGTCAGCTACCTCCACGACCACCCTGTCATCTTCTCGGCAAGCGTCAATCCTGATCCTGCCCACGCCTCTGACGGCTGAGACGCCATGTTTGACGGCGTTTTCCACCAGCGTCTGAACCATCATCGTCGGAATCAGCAGGTCGCGGACCTCCGGCTGAACTTGAACCGACACCTCCAGCCTTTTTCCGAACCTGGACCGCTCGACTTCCAGATAGGAGCGGACGAAGTCCATTTCCTCGGAAATCTTGACCCACTCCTTCTCCGAACTGCGCAAGGTGTATCTGAAAACTTCCGCCAGCTCCTCCACCGTCGCCTCCGCCCTCTCCGGATTCCCGTGGATCAGCCCGGCAATCGCATTGAGGGCGTTGAATAGGAAATGCGGATGAATCTGGGCGCGCAGCGCCTTCAGCTCCGATCGGCTGGCGTGAAGGATCAAGTCCTGTTCTCGCTTTTCCTGTTCCTGTTTCTTCTGCTGCAGCCGAACGTATCCCAGCATGAAGGAGAACACGTCGGCGAGAGCGGTCAGCAAAGTGATATCCTGGCTGAAATAAGGGGTCTGGTTGACACGCGGACCCATCAGTATTTCGCCGCCTCCGTCGCCCAGACAGGCGCGAGTGGGAACCCTCAGGGCCGGCTCAAACGGCAGCTCGGGGTCGTCGCCTTTCGCCAGCTGGATTCGAACCGGGGCCTGATAAATGGTTGAAAGTCTGCGTTCCGACTCAGAAACAAATTCTTCCGGCGAAGTGGCTCCCTGCACTCCTTCGGCGAAGAATTTGACTCCTTCATCCGTGCCGAACTTTCTTCCCAGCCAGACCCGGTCCAACCATCCTTCCAGATTGCGATACATCCAATGCAAAAACAAAACCAGAGGCGCCAGAACCATGGCCGCCACCCAGATCTTCATGCTGGAGAACTCAGGCTGAAAGAGGAGGTCGCGAGTCAGTGTGAAAAAGACCGCAAGGACGATGGCCGTCAAGAAGAAGAGGGTGGATTTCTTGACGAACACGTCGAAGAATTCAAATCGGCTCTCGTAATAGGAATTGAAGAAGAGAAAGATAATCGGGAGCGACCGCGCGAAAACCGACAGAAAGCTGCTGAGCTGCCCCAATCCAGTCCTGGAGCTGAACACCAAAGCGACGAAAATGACCACCATGCTGGCCAGAAGGATGTAATTCCAGCGGCGATGCTCCCGCTCCTCCTGCTGTTGCGGAGGCTTGCGCAGCCTCATCGCCAGACCGCCGTAGATGCCGGAGCTCGCAAACAGCGCTCCCAGAGTCAGTCCCAGATACTGGAAAATCTGCGGCCCCGAATAGGGCGCAAGGCCGGCCAGCAGGGCAAGAACGTACAACCCGCAGGAAACCGAGACGACGTAGGCGAAAGGCAGAATCAGACGGTACTTTCGGATCGTCGGCGATTGGGCGGGGACCTCGCAATAAAAGGAAGTCATGATCAGCGGAGGGAAGAGAAACGCGATGGCCATCATAAAGGCGGCCATGTAATTCTCGTCCCAGGCGTCGACCAGCATGGCCAGATCCAGCAGGATGTTGACTATAAACCAGAAGAAGCTGAGAAACAGCAAGGCGCCGCTTAGCAGCGCGCCCCGGCTTACGCCCCTTTTGCGTACGTCCTGAATCCAGAGAAATGAAAGCGCGCCGAATCCAACCGCCCCAAAGGCGAAGATGGGCGTCGATCCCATGATCAGCGCTCCCGCGATCAACAGGAGCCCCCAGAACTTCAGAAGAATGGTGTTTTTCTTTCGCATCGTTCGTTTTCCGATTGCAAAGAGCCTCCACTAGGATACGTGGGAATTCTTACTCCCAACAATGGATCTCCACCGCCGCGGCGACTTTTTGGGTTGAACGGTCGTTTCCGGGGGATGAGCGGGCGGGGCGAAGGCCTCCTTCTGGACTATGATGGATAAGACCCGGCGAAGCGACTTTGCGTATCGGATCCCGGTCATGAAAAGTATCGGAAATCCAGAAGACGCGGCAATGCGAATCGCGAAAAAATGAATAACCCGGCAGCAGCAAGCGTAAAAACCGGCGCAGGAAGCAAGATGGAATTGACCGAAACGGAGATTCTGCGGCAGGTCCTGGCGGGACGTACCGACGCCTACGGCGAGATATTCTCGCGGCATCGCGGTCGCGCCTACGGGCTCGCCTTTCAGTATCTCCGCAACAAGGAAGACGCCAGAGACGTCGTCCAGGAAGCCTTTATCAAGGCATTTCAAAATCTCGGGAAATTCCAACTGGACAAAGAATTCTGTGCATGGCTGCTGACGATTGTCCGCAATCTCTCCATCGACTTGCTGCGAAGACGCAGAAAGATTTCCGGAGAGGGGCTGCCCGACTCCATGAGCGATCCCGGAAGCCGGCAGAAGACCGAAAGGAAAGTTCTGCAGAAGGAAATCTGGGAGGCGCTGGACCGACTGAGCCCTTCGCACCGCGAAATCATTTTCCTGAAGGATTATCAGGGGCACAGTTATCAGGAGATTTCCGGAATCGTAGGGATTCCGCTCGGTACCGTCATGTCTCGCCTGCACCACGCACGGAAGAATTTCATCTCCCTTTTGGGCGGCGGCAATCATGAAATGCGAGCGAATTGAAGTCCGACTTTCCGGGTACCTGGACAGAGAACTGACCCAGCAGCAGCGGCAGAGCGTGGAGGTCCACCTTCGCGATTGCGGCCGTTGCAGGGAAGTTCTGGATCAGTTGAAAGCGGCCAA